>DASQZP010000690.1:0-2083 GCA_035638655.1 Bacteroidales bacterium | reverse complement strand
ATGATCCAGGTCCAAATCGCCCGCAGAAATATCTGCAACGAGCAGGTACTGGTAATTTCCCTTTTTAAATTTGGAAAAACGCTCATTGCGTTTACCATCAGACAGCTTTCCGTGAATGCTCGTAACTTTCTTATGATTCTTACGGAAAATACGATACAGGCGATCCGTTCCACGTTTGGAGGCGGTAAAAATAATGACCGAATCGGTGGGCGTTTTTCCCAGGTGTGTCATCAGGGTTGAAATCTTCAACCGTCCCGGAATATAAATATAACCTTGTTTCAGATCTTTCGGAATCTTGTCTGACTGTCCGTTGGAATGCCCGCTTTGTGCTTTCTCTTTTTTATCCTGCTGCGGTTTTGAATCTTTCTTCTTTTGCTGCTTTTTCTGCGATTTGGCCTGTCCGTTATTTTGAGACTTATCGCCGTCATCAAATACATCAAAGCCAATATATACCGCGTCTTTTTTCAGGTGTTTTTTAGCGAATTTCTCCAGATCGTCATTTATTTTATCCGCATAAAAAAACATCTGGGGATCACTCATAATCCGCTTCAAAATATCCTGCACCTTGGGTAAAATACCCATTTCATGCATATCATCCGCTTCATCAATCACCAGCAATTCCAGATTTTTGAAAATCATCCGGTTTTTTGACAATAAATCAATCAATCTTCCCGGGTTGGCTACAATTACCGGAGTTTCAGCCTTCAGTGCCTGTTCCTGTTCATCCCAATCGCCTCGCATGTCTATGGGTGCACATTCGATCTGTGCATGATATCCCATGGCCCATATTTTCTCATCAATACCTTTGGCTCCCTCAACGGATGGAGTCAGGATTAATGCACGGGTCCCTTTCTTTTCACTTTTATTAAAGTTTTCAAGTACCGGTATAATAAAGGACCCGTTTTTGCCCATACCAGAATGGGCTTTTACAATCACATCTTTTCCTTCAAGGGCAACGGGTATTAATGATTTCTGAAGAGGCGTTGGTTCATCAAATTTCACATCATTGAGCCCATTCATTACTTCCGGGCTCAGGTTTAACTCTTCAAATGACAATTTTACTCACCTTTTCATTATTGTTTGCAATTTACATTTCATTTCCGGGAGCCTGTCGGACTTAGCTAAATCTACTGCAAATTCGTTACAATTTCCTAAGTCCGACAGACTCCTGGAGAGCTTTGATCTTGAACAAATCCAAGTTTCACAAAACTCTCAACAAATCATGGTAACGATGACCTGTAATAACGGTCAATAATATACAAAACTTCACGGGTATGCTCATCCATCACCCGTTAACTGATTGAATAAACATAATTTAATTTCAGTTTATTCATTTCATAAACGCTGAATTCGGTTTCATGTTATACGATTCAGGTCAGGAGTCTGTCAGACTCCTAGACAAACATAATATAAAATCATTAACCTTTAAAATTTCTGATTCCGGAAAAACTTCAATAAACAAAAATTCTTTTCATAATTATCAAGATTAAAGACAGGACCTATTTATCCCGGATACCCTAAACTCATTTTAATTACAATGTCGTAATCCCTTGAATTAATGAATGTAACATCTAATTTAAAGGATAATAAATTATGCAGAGAACTTTGGGGATGAGTTTCGCCGGAACTAATTTCATGGTTAAATCTCCCGGGAGTCTGTCGGACTTAGGAAATTTTAAGAGGGCTTTGCAAAACTACCAACAAGTCTTCGACTTCATTCGTCGTCCCTCCTCATTGCGCTTCCGAAGACGTTCGGAACGTCATAAAAGAGCGCAGCGGAGCGAAGTCGAAATATTTCCCGGTATTTCAAAGGCCTCTTTTAAAAAAAATATTTCAGTTTAAGACAGATTGAATTCTTTTGAGGCAAATAGCTGCGATAACGTATTAGTATACGTTGAGCAACGTTATTAGATCTTTAACGCAGTTCCGAACACTATCTGAATAATTTCGCAGTGCTCAACACGCTGTTATTAATTTTTAATCATGAATATCAATATCATTTATTATATACCAAAAGGTTATGGTAATTTAATTTAAATTAGTGTGAAGAGGGCTTTGAAAAACCAGGGCTTTTGGTCATCCC
>DASQZP010000689.1:0-2439 GCA_035638655.1 Bacteroidales bacterium | reverse complement strand
TGCTTCTGTTCAGGAAATGTCTGATTTCGTTAAGTTGGGCTTTGAGCTGGCTTTCAAATACCGTAATCCTACACTTATTCTTAGTGATGGGATGATCGGCCAGATGATGGAAAAGGTCGAACTGTTTGAACAGCAATCCCGGCCGTCTGAATTTGACCAAAGCTGGGTAACAACAGGGAAAACTCCCGACAGGGAGCGGAACATTGTCACCTCTCTCGACCTGGATCCTCACAAAATGGAAGAGCATAACCAGAAACTGCAGGCCAAGTACAAAAAGATGGAAGAAGAAGATGTTCGGTTTGAAAAAATCAAATGTGAAGATGCTGAATATCTTTTTGTTGCCTATGGTTCCAGTGCACGTATTTGTCAGAAAGCAGTAGAGATGGCCCGTGAGAAAGGCATTAAAGCCGGCTTATTAAGACCCATCACCTTGTTTCCTTTCCCGAAAAAGCCCATCAGTGAGATGGCAGAACAGGTAAAAGGGATGCTTTCTGTTGAACTCAGTGCCGGGCAAATGGTGGAAGATGTTAAACTTGCTGTAAACGGACGAATAAAGGTTGAACATTTTGGCCGGTATGGCGGTGTCATCCATAGCCCTCAGGAAGTATTGGAAGCCCTGGAACAAAAAATTATCGGAGGTTAATTATGGAAGTAAAAGATATCATTAAAGAAGAAAACCTGGTATATCAGAAAACCAGTCTGATGACCGACAACGTGCTTTCCTATTGTCCCGGATGCGGACATGGTACGGCGCATCGTCTCATCATGGAAGTAATTGAAGAAATGGATATCCAGGCAGATACCATTGGAGTTGCACCGGTAGGCTGTTCAGTACTGGCCTATGATTTTATGAATATTGATATGACACAGGCTGCGCATGGCCGTGCTCCGGCAGTTGCTACAGGTATCAAGAGGCTCTGGCCTGATAAATTTGTATTTACTTATCAGGGAGATGGTGACCTGGCGGCTATTGGTACGGCAGAGACCATCCATGCCTGTAACCGGGGCGAAAATATCGTCATTATTTTTGTTAATAACGGTATCTATGGAATGACGGGCGGACAGATGGCACCTACAACCCTGGCCGGGATGAAATCCAGTACTTCTCCCTATGGCCGTGATGTGCAATCAATGGGTAACCCGATCAAGATGACCGAACTGGTCGCCCAGTTGCCTGGCACGTATTATGTAACCCGGCAGGCAGTGCATTCCCCCGGTAATGCCAGAAGAACAAAAAGAGCCATCAGAAAAGCCTTTGAAAATCAGAAGCTTGAAAAAGGATTATCCTTCATCGAAATAGTCTCCAACTGTAATTCAGGATGGAAGATGACGCCTGTTGATTCCAATAAATGGATGGAAGAAAATATGTTTCCGTTCTATCCGCTTGGCGATATCAAGGTGGATGGTAATATGGTAATTAAATAAGAACGCCTTCGGGCATAAAATCAATAAAAAATGACTGAAGAGATCATTATTGCGGGTTTTGGCGGACAAGGTGTTTTATCAATGGGTAAGATACTGGCATATTCCGGCATCATGCAGGATATGGAAGTAAGCTGGATGCCTTCATACGGACCAGAGATGCGCGGAGGAACAGCCAATGTAACGGTTATCCTGAGTGAAGAAAGGATCAGCAGTCCCATTGTAAATGCTTACGATACGGCCATTATTCTCAATCAGCAATCAATGGATAAATTTGAAGAGACAGTGAAACCTGGTGGTTTGTTGTTGTATGACAGTAACGGTATTACCCGTCACCCCGAACGAAAAGACATCAATGTTTTCGTAGTTGAAGCTGCAGCTGAAGCTGCAAAGATGGGAAGTACCCGTACTTTTAATATGGTAGTGCTCGGTGCCTATCTGAAAATAAAATCATTGGTAGAGATGGATAATGTGGTGAAAGGATTGAGCAAATCCCTTCCTGAAAGGCATCATCACCTGATTCCGATGAATGAAGCAGCAATCAGAAGAGGCATGGAGATTGTCAAAGAAGTTTCCATGGTTTGATAATATTTATACTTATGAAGAGGCTGCCCTCAACAGGGCGGCTTTTTTTATGCCGCTTCAAATTCATGTTCATTTTTATATGGCAGAAATTAATACAGACCAGCCAGATAATAATATTTTATGACTATCTGGAATGATTAATATAGCTATTTTATCTAAAGTAAAATTAACAGTTAAGTATAATTTGTAAAAGAATTTCAAACTCAGAAAAATGTCTATTAGTAGGGTGCGCGGGGCGAAAAGCCGCGACTTTGGGTCGGCCGTGGCTGGTGGGGAGCCTTGGCTTTTCAAGATTTTTGGTTTACTTTTTCATCAATTGGAAAAAGTAAATGCCTGTCCGGCATGAGGACAAATATAATTAATAGCATGATTATGATTCTTATTTATTAATATTCATAAAAAGAGAACGTTATTTATGTTTTTTGAGACAAT
>DASQZP010000688.1:0-5209 GCA_035638655.1 Bacteroidales bacterium | reverse complement strand
CAAACCTAGTATCCTGACGGTAATTTCTCCGATTTAAATAGTGATAAAGTATCAGAGCAGCCATAACCACCGTTTTACCGGTACCTGTGGCCATTTTGAATGCCATACGAGGTAACTGATCATCACTTGCCAGACTCACTTCCTTTTGAGCTTGTATTAATCTTGATAGAATATCTTGTCCGGCATTAGATTTATCAGCTACTTCATTTAACCAGATAGCTGCCTCAATAGCTTCCTGCTGTGCAAAGAACAGATTTTTTAAGGGCTCGTCTTTATATCTTAGAAACCAGTGATTTAAAAGATCTTTGGTAACCCGTGTAGTACCCGGATAATTTTGTTTTCTCCAATCCCTTAATTCATACCGGATTCTGTTTATCAGATGAGTTTCATATTGGATAGCCGTATCATTAATATCAAAAGCATCTTTCTGGGCCCCGGCACGATTTGGCATGGCACCGTTTAAGTCTGGGGTGAATATTCTTCTCTCATCTTTTATTTCTTCATAATCTAAGGAACCATCCTCTCTTGTGGCATAATGCTTCTGTGGCTCAAGATAAGGGTTATTCAGAATAGGATTTTTTTCATCAGACATAATTTATATAGAGCCCCCGGATAATGAGTTTAAAGATCCTTAATGATTTTAGTGGAAATAATATGCAGAAATATGATGGAAGACACAATTGAAAGAGGCTATATAAATTTCTTTTTAGAGAAATTAACTTCTTAAAAATTGCTTATTCTACTCATGTTTAATTATGTTTATCTATTGAATTATCAGATGTTAAAAACGACTACTAATAAGAATTGTTGAATTAATGAGTAGCAATAAAAAGGGTGCTTTAAAAAATGGGGAAGCTATTTATCCATTTTGGGGGAAACAATTTGACAAAATAACGGGACTTGACCCGTTAGGTCATCAAAATGCTTCTGAAAAAATATATACATCTATATTGCCTGGTATTACCAATCTTACAAATCGTATTCGTTATTATGGTTTTTATTGTTGGCTATTAGTTGAATATGCACGAATAAATCAAGATAAATATAATGAAAAAGATCAACGTATATTTATTCGAAGAGCTGAACTAACTATTGCCTTGGTAATGAATAAAAAGAAGCCCGATGCTTCACAAATAACAGGAAGTAACAAAGCCAAAGACATACTAGATAATTCTAAAAATAAATCAATAATTGATTTAAAACCCTATACAGATGATCCTAAAAGTAATAATAGTTATTGGAAATATTCAACCGGTGCATTTGGACAGTATTATGAAGCTTCAATTCGCCTATTGGGGCTGATTAAAGAAGGGAAAAAAGATGGTCAAACAATCTATACCGTTACACAAAAAAAGGAGTATTTGACAGGTCAGAAACTTGCAAACAGTTTTAACAATAACTTAAAATATTCAGCAAAAGAGATCTTTTTAAATGTCATTGATAAAGGCATACTACAAATTAAAGATATTGACTTACTATACGAGTCATTTAATTTAACTCATATTACTTACGGTAGTGATGAATGGCATAATTATTATAATTTACTTCATGGATTTGATAAGCCAGTAACGGAAAAGTTATCCGACAATCATCGAAACCAAACTATTCAAATCATTTTAAATAAATCGAAGAAATTAGCAGAAGGTATAACCAGCACTAATTTATTGAATGACCTTTTTGAACAAGTGACATCTCAAACTTTTGATTCGTTCACAACAGAGTTTGGTTGGTTTCAATATCGTTTGAATGAATTCTGGCAATACTCTTGTGGAACAATTTTTTGGTCTCTATTAAATTACTTGTCGACTAAACATAATGGGATTTGCAAAAAAGAGAATTTAATAAATGAATTTATCGAGCTAGTATGCAAAAAATCGGATATCGACCTTAATACTACATTCACAGATTTATTAAAACCAATAAAAACTCATTCTATTCAAAATCTGATATCAAAAATAGATCAGACGATTAAATCCCATAATGATATTTTGGCAGGTAGATACGCTTTAGAAATATTATTAATGCTTTTCAATATGCAAGAAGAACGGCTAACTCGTTTCTTTAATCTATTAAACAATAAAGGATTAACAGACAATGGCGGATTTCTCAATAAAACACTTCAAATAAAAAAACATGATTTTTTTAATGGGACAATTAAAACATTTTTAACATGGTTTATTCATAGAGAAATATTAAACCGTCATAAAATTGTTGCTTTAAATAAACTTGGAAGCGGTTCTAGGAGTACTCTTAAATTTGAGACTAATGGAGATTACATACTTTATGATGATAATTTTACCCCTACTTTAACAAGTCCACGAATGGATACTTTATTTAAAATTTTATATGACTTGCAAATTCTCGATCTCAGTGTTACAGAAAAATATATTCTGAAATCTAACTTAAACTAAAATAGAATATGTCAATTCAAATCAATAATGTTGATAATATTCTCCAGGCTAGTACATACCATTCGGCTATAATTACTTCTTATTCTATTGATCCTATTTATATAAAACATATTTTCATTCCTATCCTTCACTCAAAAAAAATAAGGAACGTAACAATTTTAGCAGATCAATCCGAAATTAATAGAGTATACAAAGAAGAAGATAACTTATACCAATTAATTGATTCACGATTCTTAATATTACCAGCTAAGACAAGATTCTTGTTCCATCCGAAAATAATGCTATTTATAGGCAAAAAAAAAGGATTATGTATGATTGGTTCTGGTAACCTAACCCATTCAGGGATGGGCGGTAATAATGAAATTTGGGGAGCTTTTCATTATTCAGAACAAAATCAGCAGAATGCTCATATTTTTTATGATGTTTGGAATTTTATAAACACTTATATGCCAAAACTATTCGGTATTGGCGAAATAAAGAAGAGAGATTGGATTTTACATAATGCAAATTGGTTGAATAACATCATTTCTAACTCTTTCAGTAAAAGTTCAACTTCGACCTATGTATTGGCAAACGATCGTGATCAGACTATCTGGTCGGAACTAAAAAAAAGGATCGGAGATAAAAAAATAACAGATATCTTGATAGCCTCTCCTTTTTATGATAAAGAAGGAGTTGTGCTGAAGGAATTAAAACAAATGTTTCCCGATGCACAAATAAAAATGATTTATGATGAACAAGGAACAATACCTCATTTAGTCGAAGATGCTAGTAATTTGAAATGTTATCCCTGGTCAAGCATTACAGCTCATTCAATGAATCATTTAAGTTCTGGAAGGAGATTACATGCTAAATTTATTCTTATGTCAGATGAAAATGGTGATGAATATTTATTATTTGGCAGTGCCAATGCCACAAAATCTGGATTAGGGATTTCCAAAGATAATTCTCACAATGTTGAACTTTCGATTTTAGCACAAGATTCTGATAATTTATCAAAAAATATTGGGCTTATATTTGATAATATTGATCACAAGAAAATTTCTGAAATTAAAACTAATAATGAGACATTAGAAGAACCAAATGGGTTAAAATCACCGAAGGAAGCTACGGTGGTCTATGCGGAACAAAATAAAAATAAAGTCCTTGTTTTATTAAATAAAGAAATCAAAAAGGAAATTTTTATTCTTTTATTCAGTAAAAAAGGGGAATGTTTATACAAAGAAAAATTTGATAATAGTAATAATAAAATTCTGAAAATAGCTTTACCATCTAATGGGAAACATAGTTTTTTAAAAATTTCGTATTTAGCGCTAAATAACGGCACCCACAAAACACTTGTTTATCAGGCAAACTCACTCAGATTAGATAATCCAGATGCGAGATCAGAACTAGTACGGAACACATTAAGTGATATTGGATTAGTAGATTTTGGTACATTATCTGATAAATTTATGACTATATTTAATGAATTTATTGAAAGCCACAAAAGTAATAATCATGGTGTTCAACAACACAGAAATGAATCAGAATCTGACAAATTTTATCATATCAGTGAATTCAATGAGAAAGAAAGATCCTCATCTCATAATTCATCTAACAATATAGTAAGTGACGGAATTCTTACACTTCTTAAAGCACTTAATGAACAATTACATAAAAATGAAGAACCTTCCATTAGTTCAGAAGCTTTCACAACCAATAGTTCAAAAGAATCAGAGTTGACCGACTATGAACTTGAAGAAATAAAACAAAAAAAATTAGATAAAGATCCGAATTATATTAACAAAAGAATAAGAGGGTATAGATTATATTTTAAACGTGTTATAAGATATTATAAACACTATTACGAAAATTTTGTGAGATTAAAAAATAAAGAAGAAGTTAATAAAATCGTTATAGATAAATACTTTTTAAGTAATTGGCTTTTCGTGACAGCTGTTGCAGTTCATCTTATTTATAGTGATTCAAAAACTGAAGCTCTGGATAATGATTCAAAAACCACAGAGATTGATTTAGACTCCAAAACCACAATTTTACCATCCAAAAGTAAAAGTGGGTTAACGATCCATGAAATTATTTCTTCTATCATTCCCAAAATTGTAGGTGCTCTGACATATCTGAAAACGGATTTAACTGATTTTTTAGATTTAGATCAGAGAATAGAAGCTGCTGTTACTATTGTCATCTTAATTCATCTAAAGCATTGGGATGATAATTCTAAATTTCAAACTCTTTGCAAAAATATAATTAATTTATTTCAAATGGACGAACCAAAAACGAAAGTTGAATTCAAAAGGTATTTCTTCAAACAAGCTTCCTTGTTTCAAAGTGATGCAATTAAGGAAAATGACTGGAGATATTATTTAAATTTTTCCAGGAATTATGAAGTTTTTAGGAAATATATATACTGATTTTGTTTTATAGAATTTTGGAGAGTGTAAATCTAACTCTGTTTAGGTTGGTAACTTAAAACCTACTTACTTTGATAAATCATAACACTTTTAAATCGGAAATAGATTGTTATTGGCTGATATGAGCAATTTATCCCATCATTTCCAGCTTTAGATACTCAAAACGAAATTCATACTAAAGTTTCTACTTGGATAACGTCATATATTATAAATATGTCGAGGGTCACGAGTATTCCCCACCCCGGGTCATTAGTATTCCCCACCCCGGGGTCATTAGTATTCCCCAGGTAGGGTCACGAGTATTCCCCACCTAAAAATGGTTCGGAGTTGAGCGATGGTTTTACTTTTTTAGGAGTCATCTATAACAAGATGAACTCTAAAAAA
>DASQZP010000687.1:0-2221 GCA_035638655.1 Bacteroidales bacterium | reverse complement strand
ATTTTAATTCTGCCTGTAAAAATAGTGGCACAGCGTAAGTTAAAGGGTAGGGTGCTGATTGCAGGAGATAATACACCATTGTTTGGTGCGAATGTTTATTTAAAGCATCATCCCTCGGGTGGGACGGCTACCAATATGAATGGAAGTTTCGTTTTGAAGATTTCTAAAAATGAACTAGCCGATTCGCTCATCATTTCAAGCGTGGGTTATCACAAAAAAATAATTGCGCTTTCTTCGGTACAATGGAATGGAATCGATATATTTCACATTCATAAAGATGTTTCGTCCCTAAATAAAATTACCGTAACATCCAATCCTTCGTTAACCGAAGAGTTTTCAACAGAGAAACTGAACAGGATTTCAATATATATGTCTCCGGTTTCCGAAGGCGATCCCCTTAAGGTGATTTCTTCATTGCCGGCAAGTACGAATACTTCAGAGACTGCGAACCCCGCATTGCGAGGCAGTTCGGGTAAATATTCCAGAGTCATTCTCAATGGGGTTCCGCTTTATAATCCGGTCCGGGATCTCCAGCTGAATGGTCTGGGTAATTTCAGTATTCTGAATACGGAAATCGTTGATAATGAGACCGTTTATGCTGGTAATCCTCCTTTAAAATATGGAAATTCTATTGCCGGATTGGTAGATGTGAGAACCAGAAAACGATTAAAAAACCAGCAGCTTAAAATCGATGGCGGATTAGTCGGTGCGGGAATGCTATTTGAAACCCCGATTAAAGACAATACTACCTTTATGCAGGTATTCGGAAATTAACATTTATCCGATGCCTATTTATCCGTGAACAAACAAAACTCACCACATCTTAAGAAATTTAGAAGCCAGGATATCGGATTGAATTTCCACTACACCATCTCCAATCATCTGTCGGCTAATACATATTCTTATTTTATTAATGATAATTACAATGCAAAAAATCTATTTTATAATTATGCTGGCAATATACATTTTAATAAAAAACGATATTTCAATGTTTTTAATGTGAAATATATCATGAATAATATTGTCGTTGAATTTAATAATGAATTTAATGTTAGCAACTTGCATTACAGGTTTGGGATTATTCGGGAGGATACGAAAGTTAACCAATTTTATAATGTTGTTGACATGAAATATCTTCCTAATGGTCATATCTCTTTTACTTTAGGAATAACTGATGGCTTATTCATTGACAAATTTACAAACACTTTACCCCAAAATTATTATTCCATACATCCGGAGGATCCTTCCTATGGTTTCAGACATCGCGAAAAAAATCTTAATATTGAAACGTACGGATATGTCCGCTATACAGCACCAAAAGTTGCGATCGGTGCCGGTTTTAGAAAGAATCTTTCCATAAAAAATCAGGAAAGTTATCTATCTTATCAGGGGAATCTCCGCTATACTTTTATTTCTCAAAGCTCCGTTCATATCTCCGCGGGAAAATATAATGGTTATACCGTTCCGTCTTTTTACATCCAACAATTTAATCATGTAAGTGCTGTACAGTATGCCATTGGTTATCGATATAAATCAAATAATTCAACTTTTGGCATATCTGTTTATAAGAAAAGAGAAATTTTCCCGAAGTATTTCAAGGATGTTGGGAGGGGGCAACAAACCACAAAAGACATTAAAGGTCTGGAAATTTCCACCCAATATCAGATGAGACATTTTTTATTTTCTGCCTCTTATACCTGGCTTGATTCAAAATTCAAAAAGGGAGTTCAATGGATAAAAAGTTCAAATAGCATGAATTATCTTGTTAAATTATCTCTGAGCCATACAAGCATTAAACACCTGAATTTTTCCATAAACTATATAACGAGGCCCGGTCATTTCTATACTCCGATCATCAATGGTGAAAAAATATCCAAAACACGCGGTTTCAAACCGGTATTTGGGACTTACAATGCACAGCAATTAAACTCATATTCCAGGATTGACTTAACCGCTAATAAAGTAATATCATATAACAATTTATCGATAATACCTTTTTTTACACTTACAAATATCCTAAATAATGAAAATCAAAGAACCCCTGTATATAGTCGTGATTATGGTAAAATATCGAACTATTGGTATTATGAAAAACGGCTGATTTATTTTGGAGTTCAGGTTTCATTTTAACGTTGATTATTGATAAATCCCTGCGTTACCCGTGTAATTACACCGTTCCCCTCTGTGGTTTAATAAACCGCATTCTATATAAAAAAAGCGT
>DASQZP010000686.1:0-7528 GCA_035638655.1 Bacteroidales bacterium | reverse complement strand
CATGATATTGTTTTTCAATCTGCTTTAACAGATCAGGTCTGTATGCTATGTTATCAGTATCATGCGTAGAATCAGCAAAACCAAAATCTGATCCCCAGATTGCCGGATATTTTCCGGTAAGCGTATGAATACTGTCGAAATCGAGGGTGAACTGGCTCATGTAATTGTGTTGGGCCGAAAGCGTATAAAGCCCTGAAATACTATCCAGGAAATACATGAGCTTCTTTACTTCCTGACTGGCATTGGGATTGACTGTTTTTACAGTATCAAAACGGTCTGTTACTTTTTGCTGCTGGTTACATGAGGTAAATGATAATCCGGCTATCAGAAAAATAACCGTAATAATTAATCCTGATTGGATGCGTTTGAGTAAAGTTTTCATATTTTTCAGATAAGTTTTGGTTAGTAAGAAATTAAAATGAGCGTCGAATTATATTCCTAATTTAAAAGTTATCCTTATCAGTAATCCAATCCGCCGCCTCATGTTCTTCTAAAATGGCTTTAGACTAATACTCCCCCACACTGCCCCTCAGTCCCCTAAAGGGGGCAGCCCGCAATTTTAGCCGAAACTTCATTTTATAACGGAGCGAAGGCATCCCTTTAGGGCTCAGGGCAAAAAGTAGCTGAAAATCCTGGTATTGGCTTTTCGTAGAAGACTCATTATTTAAACAATGAATCAGTACATTATCATTTTTTATCAAGCACAACTGATTCAGGATGGTTTTTAGACAGATACAACAGAGATTCTTTACAATCAGGCAGTCCGCCATTGCCATCATGTCCGGTCCATGTCCACGACATTGCACCTGCATAGCCATTATTATAAGCATATTGATAAGCCTGCAGTGTTGTTAAAGAATTTTCACCCAATGAAATTCCCATGGCAGGAAATTCACCAATTACCAACGGTTTGTTCAGTTTCCAGTAGCTTGCCGGGTGATGAAAAGGAGACTGGGATACGCCAAAATGTTGCGGGTAATAATGTACCATATAAAAATCCAGTGTTCCGTCCTTATCTCCACCAGCAGCAATTAACCGATCATCGCTGTAATAGTTATGGAAGCCGTCTACATCGGTTAATACTTTGATGTTCCATGAACCATTGGATACTTTGGCCGAAGGATCAGTGCGGTGTACAGCCCCAGCCACCAGATTTACAAATTGTTGTACATAAGAAATATCAACTTTTTCAGGAGTCCAGCCAAACTTACTCGTCATGCCTTCGGGTTCATTAAACACTTCCCAGCAGAGTATTCCCGGGTGTCCTTTGAGTGCTGAAACCATTGGAATGAGGGCATTTTGGATATATGCTTCTGTATACGAGGTATCTTCCAGTAACTTTCTGTTTCGTGCTAAATTTTCTTTACCGGCGTTGGGTTGTAACATATCAAAGGACCACAGACACAAATCGAGTACAATGCCCCTATCATAAGCAATATCAAGTGCTTTTTTCAGATTACTGATCTCTGCAGGATCTATTCCCGAAACCCTTCCATTTGCGAATTGCGGACTGTTACGGCCATTGGTATGTAGCCACCAGCGCACACAGTTACCTCCTGCTGCCGAAACCTCATCCATGGCACGGGTAAATTTGGCCTCATTGAAATTTCCCAGGTCATTCCCAAAATTAATCCATGCCAGGTTGATCCCTGACAGAAAAAGTTCCTGTTTACCATGGCTTATCCTGTCCGGCTGGCCCGAAACATTCTTCCCTGTTGTGCCAACAAGCATCAAACAGATGATAACTATTAAAAGAACATTTTTTTTCATATTACAGTTGTGTTAATTATATTGTATTAAAGATGAATCAAAGAAATTCTCCGGTTTATTTCCAGGCACATTCGTGAATTATGGTAAGGGCATTTCCAGAAACCGGCTTTTTCATAAGATAATATAGGTTTTCTGTCAGGATCGAGTCTGAAATACCATTCCCCGGAATGATGATCAACAAAATACTTCTCTATAAAATTCTTCAGCCCCTCTGACGCGTTCAAAAAATATTCATCACTGGTAAGCTGAAAAGCATTGATGCATCCTACAATTGCTTCAGCCTGGGCCCACCATTCAGTCTGACCATTAGAAGGCACGCCCCTTTGTGTCTCATGATCCAATCCACCATCCTGATTCAGTCCCTTTAACCCGGCTTCTGCCATCCTGACAGAAACTTTACCAACCTCCGCGAGGCGTTTTTCATCTTTAAGCACCTCAGCGGCCTCATGCAACAACCAGCTTCCTTCTATATCATGTCCATAAGATATTTCATTTGATTTACTGTTCCAGTTTTCATCAAAAAAGAGTTCGAAATGGTAATCATCCTTGCGTACAAAATACTGAAGAAATACATCAATTAAATTTCTTGTTTTCTCTTTTAATAATGTATCCGGCCAAACCCTGTATAAACTGGTATAAGCTTCAAGCACATGCAAGTGGGTATTCATAGTCTTTGCTTCATTCATGTCTTTGTCGCTCAACCTAAGGTCGTCAACAGGTTGCCAGTTTCTGTCGAATGCTTCCAGGTAACCGTTTCTCTTTTTATCAAAAGCATATTTTTCAATCAGATTGAAAATTGTTTTGGCCTTTTCGAGATATTCATTATCCTGCGTAGCAACAAAGTATTCAGTAAAAGCATATATGACGAAAGCCTGGGCATAGATTTGCTTTTTACCCTGTTTCATTTTACCAGAAGAATCTAACATCCAGTAATAACCTCCAAATTCCGGATCAAAAAAGAACTTATTAATATAATCAGCTGCCCTTTTTGCCAATGCAAGATGCGCTTCACTCCCTTCGTGATTGAAGACCGCTGAAAAAGCCCATAATATCCTTGCATTCAGTATCAACCCCTTTGGCGCACCGGGATCATCTGATAAATCATTATTTATTAATCCTTTAAATCCACCCTGTGCATCATCAGGCATGTATTTCATCCAAAAAGGAAGTATAACTTCTTTTAACTGATAACCAGCCCATTGCCGCAAGTTTTGCATGGTATTTTCAGCTTCCGGGGATAGTTGGGATAATGTTTTTTTGTTGCCGGACATTTGCTTTTATTTTAATAATCTGATTGTATATTATTTTCAAGCATACATAAAACTTCGGTTTCATTATCTGATATGCAGAAGCTTCTTCAATATGACTGCAATGAATAACCTGTTTTGTCTAACTGCATTTATTTTATTTTTCAACTACAAGATAAGAAGGAAAATTAATTTTTCCGGTTTTTTACCAGATTATACTAATAATGTATACAATAATATCAATAGTAAATCAAAACGAGGGATATTCAATTTCTGATTCAGAATAATATTACAACACAACTTAGACACAGATGAAATAACAGGTAAATTAATTTATAGGTTTGTCCGGCTGATTACCGAAGAAGTGATTAAGTGTGTTAAAAATAAATTTGTCTTGCTCCTGTCCCTAAAGGCCTGTTTTCCAAAAGCAGAACAGGCAGAGAGCAAATTGATTTTTGTCCTCCGGACAGGCTTCCCGCTAAGGCGGGACCAAAAATCTTGAAAAGCCAGGACTTCCCACCTCCCGCTGCCCCTTGATCCCCTAAAGGGGTCAGCCCGCGATTTTACCCAGGAGCTATATTCTTAACCAGAGCGAAGGAAATAATGTTTAGGACAATAATCCGATACTCATATAAGTTTTTACAAACAAAATGGAATCAGAATTGTCTATTTGTCCAATGGCAGCGTAAAGAAGAAGGTGCTGCCATTTCCGGGTTCGCTTTCCACCCATAACCTTCCGCCGTTTTTTTCAGCAAATTCATGGCTTAAAACCAAACCCAAACCAGTGCCATGTTCTTTATTCGTGCCTGTTCTGATAAATGATTCATCAATTCTGAATAATGAACTGATTTTATCTTCCGGAATTCCCATGCCATGGTCTTCAACAGCAATCTTTGCAAATTCCCTGTTACTTTGTACGTTTATATTGATTTTAGCTCCAAATTCCGAAAATTTGATGGCATTAGAAATCAGGTTTCTCAAAATAGTTTTTACCATATTACTATCGGCAATAACTTCAATATTATCAGGAGCCGCAAGATTAAGTTCCAGGTCCTTCAGGTTAGCTTTTGAAATCATTAAATCAATAACCTCCCTGCACAATAAATTAAGTTCAATGGGTTCGGGCTGCCATTCCATTCTTCCGCTCTGTGACCGGGTCCATTCAAGCAGGTTTTCAAGCAGGCTGTATCCCCGTTTACTGGCAACATTGATTTCTCTGATCATTTTAAGATTTTTTTCTCTTTCGAAAACATCATATTTCTTAAGCAACATATCGGATAATCCATTGAGGGCATTGAACGGATTCCTCAGGTCGTGGGCAATTATAGAGAAGAACTTATCCTTGGTTGCATTCAATTCACTGAGCTGCATCTCGCTTTCTTTCAGCTCCTTAAACAACAACTGAAAAGGTTGCCTTAACCCTGTCTCCACAATAGCTTTATAAATCATGAAAAATGAAATAAGCTTAAAAAAATGCCCAAGCATATTCATATAATCAAAATTTGTTGCATAGAACGTGAAACAAACTTCAGCTGCAATAGTAGTGATTAGTGACAGCATTAGGTATCGGTAAACATTCAGACTAAACCAGCTTTTGTTGACAGCCAGCAATACAATATTCACTAACAATATCCCCGAGATAATATATTCACTTACAATCTTAAAAGTAGTCAACCCTGTCAACGGATTGAAACATACCGGGAAAACATGCCAGAATAAAATTGAAAATGCAAGCAATAAGGTTAATACAGTATATCCCAGAATTATTAATAAATAATTCATTTTAAAATGATATTTAAAAGCAATGAAGGCAAAAAGGAAGGACAACGCTTCCACATACCTGGCAGCCACCCAAAACTGATTGGCATAATATTCATATCCGGAAATAATATTCAAACCGGGATAAGTAAGTGTTTGCAACATATCCAGCGCACCCACAAACAAATACGCAATACCGATCAGTACCAGGTAATTGTTCTCCATGTAAGCCTTGCTGTTCCAGGTAACAGAAAAAAAAGCAAAGGCGATCACAATGCTGTAAAGCTCCACCAGGGTATGAAACAACAAATAATTATAGAGGCTTATTACATATAAAACCACCAGGCTAAAAAGACCCAGCAGTAAATTTATAATAAGGTTTAAAGTTGCAGAGGGAATCCTATGATGAATCATGAAGTTAAACAGATAGTTATTTTGGCAATGAAGTTAAGATAAAGTTGAATATCTGCCAAAAAAAAATTAAAACACAATAATACCATGAATTCATTCGAAAATTGCAAGGAACAAATATCTCCAATAATTATAAAAATTGACTTTGAAATTTTTCTAAAAGTCTATCAGGAGACAGAAGATTTACCGGAAATAAATATGCCAGACATAGCTATACGGTCACAATGAAGTATAGTATGTCTGACAATTGAAATAAAATAAAATCTGAATAATATTATATTCAGCCAATCCTTTTTGTTCTTAACCTGAGGCTGTTAAGCACTACCGAAACTGAGCTGAATGCCATGGCAGCAGCTGCGATCATCGGATTGAGAAGAAATCCGGTGAAAGGATACAGGATCCCGGCAGCCAGTGGAATACCAATTATATTATAGATGAAAGCCCAGAACAGGTTTTCTTTAATGGTATTTACAGTAGCTTTCGATAACCTCACTGCACGTGTAAAATTAGCCAGTTCGCCATTCAACAGGGCTATCTGGGCACTTTCAATTGCAATATCTGTCCCATTACCCATAGCAATTCCCACATCGGCTTGTGCCAGGGCCGGACTGTCATTGATCCCGTCACCTGCCATGGCTACTTTCCTGCCACGTGCCTGTAGGGATTTAACAAACTCTGCTTTATCAGCCGGTAATGCGCCTGCATGTACTGAGCTAATACCTGCTTTGGCAGCAATCGCCTGAGCAGTATGCTGATTATCACCGGTCAGCATGTGCACGTTCACCCTGTTTTCTTTTAGCCATTGGACAGCCTTTTCAGCAGAGGGCTTTATCTCATCAGCAACAGCGAGCAATCCTCTGAAGATTTTATCATAACTGATAAATATAACAGTACGGGCTTCTTCTTCCCACTGCCTGGCAATCCGGCTAATTTCCTCCGGTATCGAAATATCCTCCTGATCCATCAGTGCCATTTTACCAATGAGTATTTCCTTATTTTCAACGAGTGCTTTTAAGCCGGAACCCGTAAGACTTTCAAAACCTTCAACTTTATACCCCGGAGCGTCAGCAGTATCAAGCGCATGAACAACGGCCTCAGAAAGTGGATGTTCCGAATATTTTTCAACAGCCACCACCTTTTGTCTCATGTTATTGCTGTCATCTAACCAATGCTGGTTCGTTACAAGGGGTTTACCAAAAGTTATTGTTCCTGTTTTATCCACCACCAGGTCGGTAATGGCATGTAACTGTTCCATACTGGCTGCATCTTTAATAAGGATGCCATTGCCGGCACCTTTCCCAAGGCCAACCATTATGGCTGTTGGAGTAGCGAGTCCGAGGGCACACGGACAGGCAATGATCAAAACGGTTACTGCGCTGATAAAAGCATGTGTCAGCACCGGTTCGGGACCAACAAAATACCAGATTGCAAAGGTTAGCAGTGATATACCAATTACTACAGGAACAAATATCCCGGATATTTTATCGGCCAGTCGCTGACTGGGCGCTTTGCTGCCCTGTGCTTCCTTTACCAGTTCAATAATCTGCGCCAGTACTGTTGAGCTGCCGACTTTGGATGCGCGCATCCGGAAAGTACCGGTTTTATTAATAGTCCCGCCAATGGCATAGGTACCTGTTGTTTTTTCTACAGGCATCGATTCACCACTGATCATACTCTCGTCAACATTAGAACGGCCATCAATCACCTCTCCATCTACCGGTATCTTTTCTCCCGGACGGATCAGTATTTCATCACCTACCAATACCTGATCAATATCAACTTCCTGCTCTTTCCCGTTCCTTATAATCCGTGCTTTTTTAGGACTAAGACCAATCAGTTTGCGAATTGCATCAGAAGTCTGTGATTTTGCACGCTCTTCAAGGTATTTACCAAAAAGTATCAGGGTAATAATTGCTGCAGCTGTTTCAAAATAAACATGTGCACTTAGTCCTTCCTGCGTGAAAATACCCGGCCAAAACGTCGAAACCAAACTAAAAATAAAGGCAGCCAGTGTTCCTACCGCAATAAGGGTATCCATGTTGGCCGAAAAATTCCGGGCTCTTTTCCAGGCCACTACATAAAAATTTCTACCGCTGGTAACCATAACCAGCAAGGTAAGGACCATCATAATGAAATTACGGCCGGGAACATTTGTGAATACCATTGACAATAAAATAACCGGAATGGTAAGTGCTGCTGCCCATACTAATTTTCTTAACGCCATCTTACGGACAGCATGTTCTTTTTGTTCAACCGATTCATCTGTACTGTCTTCAAGTATCAGTTTAAAACCAATCTGATCAATCAGTTCTCCCAAATGAACAGGAGTGGCCCTTTGCTCA
>DASQZP010000685.1:0-2364 GCA_035638655.1 Bacteroidales bacterium | reverse complement strand
ATCCTGCGCCATACATGTAGCATCCTGACTAGACAGGGGAGTATTTGATTCAATATCATGGACCCGGAGGTCAGGAGCTTGTCCAAAGGTTGTGATACCTGCAAAAAATAAGGATAAAAAAAATATTAATTTGTTCATTTTGCAATTTGAATACCCAACTAACTATACGTATTACTAAATACCGGGTTATTACGGTTGTGTATAAAAATTGAGTGTATTTTTAGCCTTTATAATTTTTGTTATTTTAACAATCTCTATGTGCCTAGCGTCCGGTAAGATATGGTTCTGTCATTTTTTTATCATTGAATATTTGAGTCTACTCCGAAAAGCCAATACCAGGATTTTCAGCTACTTTTTGCCCCGAGCCCTAAAGGGTAAAATAGCTGAAAATCAGACACCCTGCCTTTACTGATTTCGGCAGGCAGGCCTTTAGGGCAAGGGGCAATTTCTTATTTTCAATTTTACTTAATAAAGTACTTTTCGGAGTGGACTCATATGTCTAATATGAATTTGCTAAACAATTAAATCATTTTTGGAATATTTATTCTATATTTGCTTTTCGCACACGTGATAAATAAATGAAAAACCGGATAACCATAAAAGATATAGCAAGAGAGCTTAATGTACATCATACAACCGTGTCGCGCGCACTGAGAAACGATTCCCAGATAAGTGCTACAACGCGTAAAAAGATAATCGATTTTGCTAAAAGTCATGGTTACCAGGTGAATATGAGTGCATTACACCTCAGGGGAAGTGTGCGGAATGTATTGGCTGTACTGGTGCCTAATATCAATCATCAGTTCTTCTCGAATATTGTCAGTATCATAACTGATCTTGCTTATCAGGATGGATTTATTGTATCTGTTTTTCAATCGAATGAAAATTATAAGCTCGAAAAAGAGATAATTAATTTGCTAATCCGCAATAATGTGGCCGGAGTAATGGCCTCTGTCTCCATGGAGACAACCTCTTTTGAGCATTTCAGCATGTTGAAGGAATACCAGATCCCGCTTGTTTTCTTCGACCGGGTTTGCAGGGATATAAATGTGCCCCGGGTAGTAGTAAATAACAGGGAGATTGTGGAAGAGTCGGTTGATCTTCTGGTAAGGAAAGGATATAAGAATATTGCCCATCTGTCGGGAACCGAAAAACTCAATGTTTTCAGGGAACGACAGGAAGGTTATACTGCAGCCATACAAAGACATAAACTATCTTACCGGAAAATTTATGTAATCGACCATGCATTTTCGGCTGAGGATGGTGAAAGGGCAATTGATTTTCTGTTCAGTGCGGCTGAGAAACCTGACGCCATTATATGCGATTCCCATAATTTAATGATGGGGACAGTTAAAAAAATCAGGAAAATGAACCTTAACATTCCTGACAAAGTAGGCATTATTACTTTTGGGGAAAATGCAACAGCAGAGATTATTGAGCCTGGCATAAGCAGTATTGTTCAACCTGTTGAAGAAATGGCACATTACACTTATAAAGAATTACAGAAACAGATAAATGGAAATATGTATGGAGGAAATGATGAAATTATTGTAAATGCCCGTATTATAGTCAGAAAGTCACTATAGTTGGGGAATTCAGAAATAATTATTAATAAAAAACATAAAGAATTAACTATGCTAAAAGGAATTTCACCGATAATCAGTCCATCATTTCTCGAAGTACTCGCCCGTATGGGCCATGGGGATGAAATTGTTCTGGCTGATGCCCATTTTCCGGGTGAAACATATAACCAAAGAGTTATCAGGGCTGACGGGCTGCGTATTTCGGCTTTGCTGGAGGCCATCCTTCCCTTGTTTGAACTGGATGCTTATGTAGATCATCCGCTGGTTATGATGGCGGCTGTTGAAGGTGACCGGCTTGACCCGGCTGTGGAAGCGGCTTACATGAAAAGTATCCGCCTCACCAATCCTGGTGTGCCTCTGGTTGAAAGGATCGGCCGGTTTGATTTTTATGAAAGGACGCGGAAAGCTTTTGCTGTGGTGATGACCGGCGAAACTGCCAAATATGGTAATATTATTCTGAAAAAAGGTGTAACACCCTGCTAATAAACTTGTCTAACTGCGAAACTATCGAACTATGAAGTCTAAAATACCTTTGGTCGAGAAGAAATACCTGCTGCCTTTCATCATCATTACCAGCCTGTTTGCACTCTGGGGATTTGCCAATGATATTACCAATCCACTGGTAGCTGCTTTCCAGACCATCATGGAAATATCCAATGCGCATGCAGCCCTGGTACAGTTTGCTTTTTACGGCGGATATGCCACCATGGCCATCCCGGCTGCCTTGTTTGTGAAAAAATACAGCTACAAAACAGCCATCCTGATCGGACTTGCGCTATAT
>DASQZP010000684.1:0-2561 GCA_035638655.1 Bacteroidales bacterium | reverse complement strand
GCCAAGCCCCATATACATTAAGAAAAAATGGCTTTCCCAGAAGCTGTTTGGGGTTCTATACTACACACAACTCCTTACCACAAACCTGGCATTGTGATACAGCACTTTCGAAAGGATGGTTAATGCAGTTCATAGATAACTGAAAACTATTAAGGTGTTTTAAAGTTACATAAAATCTTTCTATACCAAAGAAATCAATGAATCGTGAGATAGTTAATATTATACGAATTGGCGAGACTGTAAAATAAACTCTGTCCAACAATATTAATTTTGTAGCGACAGAGAAAAATGGAATTTAAAGAATTTAAAGAAATGCAGGCCAAAGCACTGGAGCAGTTGCGAAATGGCCAATCCTTAACAGGGAAAGATGGTGTTTTTGCACCTTTATTAAAACAGTTTATTGAAACTGCACTTGAAGCCGAGATGTCAACTCATTTGGATGATATTGAGCGGATAGCAGGGAATAAGCGCAATGGCAAAAAATCAAAAACACTGAAAACTGGTTCAGGTGAAATTGAGATTTCCACGCCGCAGGACCGAAACAGCAATTTTGAGCCACAATTAGTCAAAAAACGGGAAACAGTACTTGCCGATAACCTTGCACCCAAAATTATTGGTTTGTATGGTCTTGGAATGAGTTTTAGGGACATGCGCAGCCACATTAAAGAGATGTATGATGTTGAGATTTCCCATTCAACGTTAAGTGAGATAACCGACCGTGTTATTCCACAGGTAAAAGCCTGGCAGTGCCGTCCTCTGGATTCACTTTATACCATTGTGTGGCTGGATGCCATGCATTACAAAGTCAGGGATGAAGGCCGCGTTGTAAGCCGTGCTGTTTATAACGTTTTGGCCATTAATAAAGAAGGCCGAAAAGAGCTTATCGGGATGTATGTTTCAGAGAGCGAAGGGGCCAACTTCTGGCTCGGAGTCCTGACCGACCTCAAAGCTCGTGGTGTCGATGATATCCTGATAGCGTGTATTGATAACCTCAACGGTTTTTCTGAAGCCATATCAAGTGTTTTTCCTGGTGTAGAGATACAATCCTGCATTATACACCAGGTACGCAACTCGCTGAAGTATGTGGCATCAAAAGACCAGAAAATTTTCATGAAAGACCTGAAAAAAGTTTATCAGGCCATTAACAAAGACCAGGCAGAAACAGAACTGCTTAATCTGGAAGAAAAATGGGGCAAAAAATATCCTGTGGTCATTAAATCGTGGAATACCAACTGGGAAAAATTATCTGCTTATTTTCAGTATGATAAACACATTCGGAAGTTGATTTACACGACCAATGCCGTGGAAGGTTTTCATCGTCAAATCAGAAAAGTAACCAAAACAAAGGGGGCTTTCCCCAACGATATGGCTTTGCTGAAATTGATTTACCTGGCAACAGAAAACATCTCGAAAAAATGGACTCAACCGCTCCAGAATTGGGGCCTTACCGTTCAACAGTTATGTATTAAATTTGGCGACCGGATGAAAATTGACCTTTAATTTTTAATCTTGAAAAGCAAAGAAAAGAAAGGATTTAAAACCTGTCAAGGGTATATAAACGGCTCCGTGCCTCCGCCGCCCTTGACAGAACTCAAATCCCTTCTTGAAAAAGCTTTTACGACTAAAAAATGAAAAATTGAATTAAATTTGTATGAAAGTAAATAATCAGACAGAGTTTAAATTACATTCCCATCCTTTTTAGTTATTTGATGATTGGGTTGGGAGTTGCTATGATAACTCGGTATGTAAAATCAAGGTAAAACTATAATAATGAATTATTTTTCAATTACCTGATTATAAGTTTACTTATGTCGTAAATAAGAATTCAAATTTTCTTTTATTACTTTCTAAAATAATTTGAACTGCTCTTTTTATTCATTTGTTAATTGAAATCAGAGAAAGAGTTCATAACTTCAGCTCAATTTTTACAAATTTGCTTTCAGATAAATCAACTAAAAAAATATGAACACCCGGAAATTTCGCATTACACTCAGTTTTTTACTGGTTCTTTTAGCCTCAGTTCTAACCGCGGCAGCAGGAAACAAACCCATTCGTCTGGCGGTGGCGGGGATGTCGCATGGCCATATCTCATTTATTCTGGGCCGGCCCGATAAAGGCGATTTTGAACTGGTGGGCGTTTGCGACACCAACAAAACGTTAACCCAAAGCCTGGCAACCCGTTACAAATTAAAGCCCGAAATTATTTACCACAACCTGGAAAAAATGCTCGATGATGTGAAACCTCAGGCGGTAGTGGCTTTTGGCTCCATTTTCGATCATCTGGCAGTGGTGGAGGCATGTGCACCGCGCGGTATTCATGTAATGGTAGAAAAACCGCTGGCAGTGAACATGAAACACGCCCGACGTATGGCTGAACTGGCCGAAAAATACCATATCTTTTTGTTAACTGATTACGAAACTTCGTGGTATCCGAGTACTGCCCAATCGATGAAAATGGTGAATGAAGATCATTTTGTTGGGCAACTGCGAAAAGTGGTTATTCATGATGGGCACCAGGGACCGAAGGAAATTGGCTGCGACAAATATTTTCTTGAATGGCT
>DASQZP010000683.1:0-12839 GCA_035638655.1 Bacteroidales bacterium | reverse complement strand
CCCGTTTCGGCAGACAGAGCCATGCCGTTGGCAAGAATACGGGCACTGACGGCTTTAACGCCCTGCATGGTATCAGCAACTGAAGTAATGTCGCCGGGATTCTGAATATCCGTTTTAACTTCCGGATCCTTAAGGTACCCGGGATGATGGATCTGTATGTTGGACACTTCAGTCATGATTGCATTGTTAACCCGTTGCTCAACCATGCCCTGGTAAAAGGCCCAGGTAAACACCCCGGCAAAGATGCCGATGGCAATGGCAATCAGGATGACTGCACTCCGTAATTTATTTCTCCAGATGTTTCTCCATGAGATTGAAGGGATCATAATATTGAATTTTAGGCACGTAAGGATTTAATGATATTCAGAAAATAGATCTTAAACAGCGGGTAAAAGTATACTACCAGCGTAATAATAAAGACTATAATCACCTGGTTGGTAAACACCCGCGGGATGGTACTGAAGAACATAGCCGGTTCAAGGCCGTATGACGAATACGCTTTGGCCAGCTCACCCGAAAGTGGTATCGGATGGTGCTTAAGTATAGTCAATGCGGGAAAACTGATCAGAAATCCGGTCAGTACACCCAGAAAAGCAATGATTACCGTCTCAAAGAATAACATCAGCTGCACTTTGTACTTTTGCATACCCACTGCCACCGTAATGGCTATTTCTTTGAGCCGTTCGTTGATCATCATAATTACGGTACCAAAGATCGTAAAGCCGATCAGAATATACAGGATGGCTTTCATGATCACCCCTCCTGCCCGGTCACCTTCGATCATCTGTACAATTTCAGGCTGCATCTCATCCCATGTCATGGATGAATATTCAGAACCCAGTTTGCTGTTCAGTGTCTTGTTGATCCTGTCCACCTTGTTGTAGTTATCAACCATGATCACAATAGATGAAGCCATATCCGGTGCAGAAAAAAAGTTTTGTGCGTTATGAAGGGTCATGTATACTGCCATATTATTCAATTCCGGATTAGGAAATTTCAGAATGCCCCGTACAGGATAGATCCCGTAAGCTGACATACCATGATAGCCCTGACTAAGCAGTGTCAGAGTATCACCAACACCCACTTCCAGGTTTTTGGCCAGATTTACAGCTATCAGCACCCCGTTATCATCAGCAGTGAGATATTTACCTTTATCCACCCAGTGAGACAGGTTGGTAATGGCATTTTCCTTTTTCGGATCAACTCCCATGATCGCAGCCCCCTTCGTATTCTCTCCTGAGGAGATCAGCGAGTATGATTCCAGGCGTGCCGTGTAGCGCGTAATGCCTTCTACCGAATTGACTGTCTGATACAGGCTGTCTGTGGGCGTAAAAATATCGTTAATCGATTTGGTTTCCCAGTAATTCTTCTGGTGAATCTGTATATACCCTGAATAAAATTTCACGATATTGTCGATCATCTTGCTATAGGTGCCTTCCTGCATCCCGGTCATAAAGGAGGAAAAGAAAACAGCCATAAACACCGCTGCAAGCGTAAGCAGCGTCCGGCGTTTGTTGCGCCATAAATTTCGCCATGCTAAGATAAAAACATTCATCTCGTTGGGTGTTTTATTTTTTATTAGAAATCAGTGCAAACGTTTCATGTTTTGCTGTGAGAAAAAGTTGTCCTGTATCGGTTTATTAAAAGTAATATTGTCGATAATCACTACTGTTTTGTTTCCTTTTTTATCTGCCGGCAGAAGCTCAATCTTTGTCGGGATTTCCCGGCCGTCCATCGTTTTCACGTCAGAAGCGTTCTCTGTCTTGGTCAGGTATCCGTCTTCGTCATAGTATTCCGACTTCATGGTGAGATACCCGTCCTTTGAGATCCACATCAATACTTTTCCCCATACAACGGCAGCATTTTCTTTTGGCAACAATTCAATCTTATAGCACATCCGGCCGTTGATCTCTTCGTCGCCGATAATTTTATGGGTATAATCGGTAACAATGGATGACTGGTTGAGCAGGTCATCATTGGTATAGTCGGATCCCATCCAGCCCTGCGACAGCATGGAAGGGGGCAGCTTGATCATACGGTTTATATCAGGGATCCAGTTCCACATCTCATTGCCGCGTTTCAGGAAGGTCTGGCCTTTCTCCTTTGCTGGTGCAGTGATCAGGGCCATAGACAGTTCCGTGCCTTTTGTCCATGATTTGAATGACAGGGTTCGTTCCCAGTCGGGCCTGATGATCTTCATGGTCATTTCACTGTAACTTGACTTTTCTCCCCGCATCTTGTCATCTGCCTTCTTTACAATCTCATCAGCATTTTGTGCCGTGACAAACAGATTGGGCAGCAGCAGTATCAGAATGAAAAATACATTTTTTGTTTTCATGATTCCGTTTTAATAGTTTTCTTATATGTTTTTGCCATCTTTGTAACTGTTCAACATGCGTTTCTTAATTTTTTCAAAGAAAGGTCCTTCCGGACTCATCAATGGATTCACCAGCACGTTGAGAGAGAATCCATCCAGCATCATCCCGTAAAACAGGGCTTCCGTTTCAGGATCTTTATATCCCATTTCACGAAAAATGTCGACGTGCGTTTTTATATAAGGCGCGCTGATCTTCACCAGGTCTTCGTAAAACGATTCCACTATCTGCGGCTGCATGAGCAACAGAAAATACAGTTTCCAGTATTCCCGGTTCTCAAGCATCATTTCAATCGTTCTAAAAGAGAGGATGGAGATTTTTTCCCGTGGATCCGCTAAACTGTCAATTCCTTCATATAGCTTCACCAGGTTGATAAATCCGCTGTGGATTATTTCTTTCAGTAATTCCTGCTTGCTGGAAAAATAATTGTAAACAAGACCTTTGGATATTTTAGCCCTGACCGCAATACTATTGATGGTTGTGGCATGGTATCCTTCTCCGGCAAACATTTCCAGCGCTGTTTGTAAAATCAGTTCCCGCTTTTCCTTCCTGATCGCTTCGTATTGTTCATCTGTTCTTGGAGACATTTCTATATATGTTTGTATATTGATATTTTTGACTGACCAGTTGGTCAAAGGTAAAATCAAAAAAAATATTATCCAACTATTTTAACTGAATTTTATGTTAAATTTTAATGTGTATTATAATCCGGCACTCATATAATTTTTTCGCAGTTCTTCCAAATATGAGTAAATATTCCGGTTATCTCTAATATCCTGGGATTGACCGGCATCAAATTTTTTCCGACCTTTGAACAGAAAAAATTTATTAGCTTGTAACTTTTAAATAACTTATTCGTCCTACAGACAAATTAAAAAACTTCATGACGGCAGAAGAATACAATCAGAGTGTAGATGAGCATGCCGACGGCATTTATCGCTTTATCCTGAAAAATATAAGAGATGAAGATAAAGCGAATGATGTGGTACAGGATACATTTGAAAAGCTCTGGCGGAAGGTCGACACGGTAACATACAGTAAAGTAAAGTCCTATCTGTTTACAACTGCCTATCATACCATGATTGACAGATTGAGAAAGGATAAACGGGAAACCGGGATGGACGGTGTGGAAAAGACCAGCTGGGCACATACGGAACAATACAGTGACCTGAAAGAAATTTTGAATGAAGCCATCTCACGTTTACCGGACGACCAGCGATCCGTTATTTTATTAAG
Organism: Bacteroidales bacterium; assembly: GCA_035638655.1. GTDB lineage: Bacteria > Bacteroidota > Bacteroidia > Bacteroidales > DASQZP01 > DASQZP01. The sequence goes on along the minus strand of DASQZP010000683.1, from coordinate 9,228 downwards.
AGATTATGAAGGTTATGCCTACAATGAGATCTCAGAGATAACCGGACTTTCCGAATCACAGGTGAAGGTTTATATATACCGGGGCCGGCTTTTTCTGAAAAATTACATTGGTAATCCGGAACAAGTTGTTTAAAAGAAGAAAAAATGCAGTATATAAACGAACATAATTACGAATCTGTTCTTATCGATTTTCTCGAAGGACGATTGACCGAAACCCAGGCGGAAGAGGTACGGGCATTTCTTCAAATCCATACCAGCATTGCCAGGGAATTTGATCTGCTGCAGTCTGCTGAACCTCTTCACCAAACTGATGATATATTTGGTAATAAATCATTGCTAAAAAAAACCATCAATGACCAATATCCTTCTAATTCAAATTACCAGGAATTCATAATTGCCAGGCTGGAAGGTGATCTTACTGACCGCAAAGAAGAAGAGCTGAATCTTTTCCTGGAGAACAATCCGGAATACCGGAAAGATGTAATCCTTTTCTCAAAGACTTTCCTGAAACCAGATGAAGCAATTAAATATCACTATAAAAAAAATCTGAAAAAGAGGACTCCGGCCATGCGTAAGCGATTGCTGTTTCTTTCCTATGCAGCTGCCGCAGTAATGCTTTTATTCCTTACCCTTTACCTGCTTCCTGATCGTCAGGTGAACAGACCTGCCGGTATCGCTGATAATAAAGTGCCCGCTACTGAAAAAACAGATGCGGTTTCAACTGAAAAGACTACTCCAGCAGTAGAGGAAAAAGTAATGCAAAAACAGCAGAACAAAGAAAGTGAAATCAAGAAGAAGGTCGTTCCTGAGGTTAAACAACATATTAAACCAAAGATTAAATCCGGTGCTGCTACTCCAAAAACAATTCCTGAGAGCCAGCAACAGGAGATGAAACGCAGCAGAATCCCCATGATGCGGATGAACCGTATTGAACTGGCAAGAGTGGAAGGTGGTGCAACAGAAATACAGATGCAGCCGGTACATTCAACATACACTATTCTGGGGAATAAAGGAAAGAATTCTCCAAAAGATTTTTTAACCCTTCCCCAGCTGGCTACCAAAGAAATCAAAAAGACGCTTTATGCAAGCAATGAACCCGCCCGTTCTTCTGAAAAATTGTCAATCTGGGACCTTGCTTATGCCGGTATCAAAGGCATAAACAGCCTCACTGAAAATGACATAAAATTTGACAGGGAATATGATGAGAAGGGGAATGTGGAAGCTGTTGCTATTCGCAAAGGCAAATTTGAGGTTGAAGCTCCTGTGAAAAAATAAATCCTCGTTTCTGCCTGTAACAAATCCGGATACCTGTCCGTCCTACCACCAAACAAACATCAAAAGAAATTCAAACCATTTAATCGATACAACCATGAAAAGACTTGTGTTTTTATTAATTGCCTTTACGCTGGTGCTGAACACTTACGGACAGCCGGATACAGTGAAACAAAAAAAGATGAAGAACCCTGTTGTAAACGTTAAAGAAGATGCATCAGGTTCTGAAGTGAGCGTAGGTCCCAATGACAATATCAAGGTACAATCACACCCGGATACTACAAAAATAATGCTGGGGAGAAAAGGGATTAGTATCGTGGATAACGGGGACGGCACTTCCGTGAAAGTTGAAAAAATCGATTACGATGATGATGATATGCAGAATGACGATTTCTTCAAGTCAAAATCAAAATTTAAGGGCCACTGGGCCGGATTTGAATTCGGTTTCAACAACTTTGTCGATAATAATTTTTCTTTCAGTCGCCAGGGAGAAAATTCATTTATGGATCTGAATACCGGCCGTTCCTGGAATGTTAATATCAATTTCATGCAATACAGCATTGGTTTCGGGACAGATAAGATCGGACTGGTAACCGGAATGGGACTTGAGTTTAATGATTATCATTTTGACAACAATATTAACATTATCAAGGATCCTGTAACAGGAGTAACCGTAGCTGATCAATACTATAACAACAATGACATCCATCTTGACAAAACCAAACTTACCACCACTTATGTGACTGTCCCGTTGTTACTGGAGTTTCAGCTGCTGAATGCCAGTCGCTCCAAAAGGATCCACCTCTCAGGCGGGGTAATCGGAGGCGTAAAGATCGGTTCTCACAGCAAAGTTGTTTATCAGGATAATGGTGATAAGCGCAAACAAAAAAATCGTGACGATTTTAATCTGTCCCCATTCCGCTATGGTGTAACCGCCAGGGTAGGCTACAGAGCGCTTAATCTGTTCGCCAACTACTATATTACACCCCTTTTTGAAGCCGAGAAGGGACCCGAATTGTATCCTGTTTCTATTGGAATTAGATTTGATTTCTGATTAGTTTTAGCTTAGTGAGTTCATGGGGAAAAGGGTTGTTAATGGCAGCCCTTTTTTTATTTTCAAGGTTGATTTAAACCATTGTTCGTTTCTGGCATCAAATACTTCAAAAAGCAATTAATAATCACAACTAAATTGAAAAGATTATGAGAACGAAACAGAAATTAATGGCAATACTTTTTTCAGTAGCATTGCTTGCAGGAACAGGAAGTATATTACAGGCACAGCCCGGACAGGGCGCCGGACAGGGACAGGGATACTGGTGCAAAGCAATTCCGGGGTTAACCGAAGATCAGCAAAAACAAATTGATGAACTGCGCACTGATCACCTGAAAAAGATGACTTCTTTCAGGAATCAAATCCGGGAGAACAGGGCCCATTACCAGACCTTGATGTCGGAGGAGAATGTGGATATGAATGCAGTAAATAAAAATATTGATGCCTATACATCGTTGCGCAACAGCATGATGAAGGAATCAGCTGCTCACAGGCAGTCTGTCCGTAACCTGCTTACCGACGAACAAAAAGTGTATTTTGACAATATGCGTCACGGTAAAGGCAAAGGGATGGGATACGGCAGGGGACCCGGCAGACATGGGAACCGGGGTATGCGTGGTACCGGAATGGGATACGGCCCGGGGAATAACCCCAATTGTCCGTATGTTAAAGCCATAGGCGATATTTAATATTTACAGGGACTGTCAACTAAGAACAGTTCCTTTTCTATGTAACATATTTGTTGCTACTGCCATCAAAAAAATAATTTTTACCTTTGAAGACCCGACCGGACCACCTGTCGGGTCTTATTATGTAAAAAATATTTGCAAAAAATGAAAATTACTCGCTTTTTTCTTCTCTTCGTTGCCTGGCAACTGGTATTATTTAATATTGCCGCTCAGACCCCTGTTGATTCACTGACTGTAAAAAAGATCATGCAGGATCCGTCGGAATGGATTGGCCCGTTACCAGAGAATATTTACTGGTCGAAAGACAGCAAAACCATTTATTTTAACCGGATGACGCATCCCGGGGAAGAGTCAGGATTATTTTCAGCAGACATAAAAACAGGCAAATCAAAAGAACTCAGTACGGAAAGGATCAACTTGCTCCCTTCAAAACAAGGTGTTTATAATGAGGACAAAAGCGTGTGGTTGTACAGCAAAAACGGCGATGTATTTATCCGGAATATTAAGAAAGGTAGTACAAGGCAACTGACCAATACAGCAGAGAAAGAAACAGATCCGCATTTCACCCATGATGAAACTGCAATAGTTTTTACCAGTGATCAGAACCTGTTTATGATGGAGCTGGCAAAAGGATCGCTGCAGCAGCTAACCAATTTTAAGAAAGGAAGTGCGCCTTCAGAAAAAAAGAAGGAAAGCAATCAGGATGAATGGTTGAAAAAAGAGCAGGAAGACCTGTTTCAGGTGATCCGTGATCGGGAGAGGATTGAAAAAGAAGAAAAAAAACTTGAGAAAGAGCTGAAACCATCCCGTCCGGAAGCAATATACACCGGGAAAAGTAGCGTGCTTAATTTACAGTTGTCTCCGGATCAAAGATATATCACCTATAACCTGTATACTCCTGCCAACGGTGCTGAACATACCGAAATTCCACATTTCGTGACAAAAAACGGTTATACCGAAACCGTAAACGCACGCACCAAAGTAGGCGCACCCCAGGCCTCACTTGACCTTTACATTTACGACATTGAAAAGGATACCGTTTACGGTATAAAGACCAAAGACATTCCCGGCATAAAAGACCAGCCGGCATACTATCATGATTACCCCCGGCTGGATACACTGAAACCTGCTGTTCGTCCCGTTTACGTGTTTGGCCCTTACTGGTCGAAGGATGGTAATTATGCTGCGATCAATGTCCGTTCGCAGGACAATAAAGACCGTTGGGTCATGTTGCTTGACCTGCAAAATGGTGAACCAAAGCAGCTCGACCGGCAGCATGACAGCGCCTGGATCGGCGGACCAGGCATCGGCTGGTCGCTGGAAGGCGGATTACTGGGATGGATGCCCGATAACAAACGGGTATATTATCAGTCGGAAGAAACCGGCTATTCCCATCTCTATACTGTAAATGTTGAAACAGGAGAAAAAGCAGCCCTGACCAGCGGCAGGTGGGAAGTATATGATCCGTCTATTTCCGCTGATAAAAAATCATGGTATTTTACTGCCAATATCGGTGATCCTGAAGTACGGCAGTTTTACCGGATGCCCCTGAACGGAGGCGATCCCGTGCAACTCACCGCAGGAACAGGGAACAATGAAGTTACTCTCTCACCAGATGAGAAATGGCTGGCAGTAAGGTTTTCAACCGCTAACCAGCCCTGGGAGCTTTATCTGCAGCAAAACAAGCCCGGAGCACAGAAAAAACAGCTTACTCATTCGCTTTCAGCCGCCTTCAAGGCCTATGACTGGCGTATGCCTGAGTTTGTCACCTTTACTGCAAGAGACGGGGCCAACGTACATGCCCGCCTCTACAGGCCCGAACATCCTGCAGCCGGCAAACCCGCCGTGATATTCGTGCATGGCGCCGGATACTTACAGAATGCCCATAAATGGTGGAGCGATTACTTCAGGGAATATATGTTCCATAACCTGCTGGTTGATCATGGGTACACCGTACTCGATATCGATTACAGGGGCAGTGCCGGTTACGGTCGCAACTGGCGAACTGCCATTTACAGGCACATGGGCGGCAAAGATCTGGACGACCAGGTTGATGGCGCCAAATACCTCGCTGGTGAATATGGAATTAATCCGGCCCGTATAGGGATTTATGGCGGATCGTATGGTGGATTCATCACCCTGATGGCCATGTTTACCACTCCCGGTACCTTCCATTCAGGAGCTGCCTTGCGATCGGTAACCGACTGGGCACATTATAACCATCCCTATACTGCAAATATTCTCAATACTCCTGCACTCGACAGCATTGCCTACGCCCGAAGTTCACCCATCAATTTTGCAGCAGGATTGCAGGGCAACCTTTTGATGTGCCACGGAATGGTTGATGACAATGTCCATTTCCAGGATATTGTAAGACTGACACAGCGTTTGATTGAGCTGGGCAAACACAACTGGGAGCTGGCAGTTTACCCGGTAGAGAAACATGGGTTTGTTCGCCCTTCAAGCTGGACAGACGAGTACAGCCGGATTTACAAATTGTTTGAAGAAACGTTGAAGAAATAAAGATTTTAGGGTATATCTCTCAGGCCTTCAGCCTGAATAAAAATCCTCGTCGAATACCCGGGGCCTTGCCCCGGGAATATCATAACCACCACCCCCTCACCCTGAAAGGTGTGAGACATGAAAATCTGATTACGGTATTAGCAACAAATGTTTTCTGTTTTTAAATATCATAAAATATTATAATCTACTGAAATATATGTGCCTTCCCGAACAACCAACCTGTAATACCCTCAAAAAACCTTAATATCTTATATTCTTTAACATTTCATAGGGATTGAATAAAAATATGTATAATTTTACAGCGCCCTGAAAGAAGGTGTGTGTTGAATCTATTAATCAATGTGTTAAGAGGTTTGATTCTGCAAATAAACAGTAATATCCCGGAGTGAAATCCGGCCTGATTTGATTTAATCACCATATTTTTATCGACCATACCATGTTGAAACAAATACATAGCAAAGAGTTGGAATTAACCGGGAAAATACTGACTATTTTGGTCATGTTTTCCATAAACTGTGGTATCGCACAGGCTCAGGATGAAGCAGATACAACCGATATTTTTTCACTGTTGCCCGCTAACGGAACAGTTAAAGGATGGGTAACCAGGGAGGTACCCATGCATTATGCAGGCGAAGACCTTTTCTACCTGATTGATGGCGGCGCTGATATTTATCTGGAATATGGTTTTAACCAGGTGGTAGCGGCCCGGTATTCAAATGGCATAACCTCAATACAGGTGGAGATCTATGATATGCAGGATTCGAAAGCAGCTTATGGCATTTACAGTAATAACAATGCCGGTCCGGGAGAAGACATTGCCCTTGGCAATGAATCATTGATTGCAGATTACTACCTGATGTTCTGGAAAGACCACTATTTTGTTATGCTTACTGCCAATAACCAGAAAAGCAATACCAGTGAAGGTCTTGTTGCACTGGCTTCAGCCATTGATAAGAAAATACCTGGGAAAGGAGATAAACCCCCCTTATTACAATTGCTTGAAGGCCAATCCATGATCCCCGTTGATGTGAATTACCTGCGCGGTAACCTGGCACTGCAAAACATCTATCACTTTGATGCCAGCGATATTTTCCACTTTTCAGAAGGACTGACAGCTGATTATGGTGACTATAAAATATTTATCCTGAAATATAAAGCCCCTGAAACAGCCAATAAAACTTACCTTGCGGCCAGGGATACAATCATGAAAAACCCGAAATTCAGTAATTACCTGGTATATCCTGAAGGCTTTTCAATTATTGATAAACAGCATCAAAATATCCTTTGCTTACCTTATAAATCATTTATACTCATTGTGATGCAAAAGGATGAAATGCCCGATAATGCAATTATTGACAAGCTAAAAGAAAATATTGATGATCTGAATAAAAAAAGCAAAGACAGTAAATAATCTTTTTTTATCTTTGCAGCATCAATAAGGGCTGTTAACTCAGTTGGTTTAGAGTGTCACCTTGACAGGGTGGAAGTCACTGGTTCGAATCCAGTACAGCCCACAATCCCCCCTCCCGCAATGTAACTACCGGATTTTTTTAATATGAGATTAAAAAATTAAGCCTGCAGCACCTTTAACTACTGTATTTTCAGGAAAGAAACAAATCAGGCCAGAAAGCTGCGGGATTGTCTTCTTCAAAATCAAACTTCTTACGCTCAAAAATCAGTTTGACGAGGAATTCATAGTCCGACACCATCTCGTCAGTGTTTATGGTTTCTCTTCCTTTCATTGTGTAATCAGATCTTTTCATGATTTTTAAGTTTTTGGTTTACAGGAACCAAATTAGACGGATAGTATTAAGTATATATTAGCTGGCAGTTATTTTTAATTAAAGCAGGAGGTAAGTTATCAACAGGCAAACTCTTAAAATAACTGAAATGGTAAGGAAATTATACTGAACACTATCGTAATTAAAGGAGACTGTAAAGAAACAATCCCGAACGACAAGGCAATAGCCTCAGACATTAACGGAATTAGCTCAAACAGCAACGGAATACACGCATACAGTAAAGGAATCTGCTTAAACATCGACGGAATGATAAAATACTGTAAAGGAACTGCAATGAACAGCAAAGGAAAAATAATGAACAGTAAAGGAATAAGCTCGGACTATAACGGAATTTACTTTGACATTAGCGGAATGGTGTATTACAATAAAGAAATGGTAATGAACAAGAATAAAATACACCTAAACACAAGCATGCTGGTGTTGAACTGCAAAAAAACAGATCTGAAAAGCCATAAACAATATGCCACCATCAGAAAAATATTCAGGCATTCAACCAATCTAAATTAGTCTCAGCCTGTTTTCTTTTATAAAAATTTGTTTTACATTTGGCAAACAGCAATGTTATGAACAGGTTATGAACAGGTTTGGCGTGCTCCTTATGATCGTGTTTGCTTGTTGGCTCCGGGAATCCCGCGCCCAGCAGCTGCAGCGTGCCGTTGTGTCGGCTGACGGGAATTCCGGTACCGTTTCAGGCTACAGCCTTTCCGCCACCGTTGGCCAGGCAGTTTATACTACCGGAACATCAACCAACTATTATATTACCCAGGGGTTTCAGCAGCCCTCCCTGATCACCATCATCGAACCTTCTTACCAGGATGCAGCAGATGCTTATCCCAACCCGGTTGGCAACGAGCTTACTGTAAAATTCTATGTTAACAAGGTGAAGAAATATACCATTGAAATATTTTCGGTAATGGGAAACCTGGTTCATACTGAAAATTTTTATAACCTCGAAGGGATTGAAAAACATTACATTGATTTTTCCGAAATACCCAGGGGCTTGTATTTTATACATATCTTTTCAGACAATAAAATTGTAAACAGGGTTATTAAAATTGAGAAAATGTAAAAGCGGATCGCCCTAATCCATAGAATTTGCAACATGAAACCAACCAGAAACCTAATTCTAATTATCACTATTTTACTCACTGTCGGTATTGTTCATGCCCAGTTACCGCAGGGCATTAGTTACCAGGCCGTTGCGCGCGATAAGAACGGAGATGAGTTGGCCAACCGGGCCCTGTCGGTAAGAATTTCTATTCTGACAGGAAGTGCCACCGGGGAAGCCGAATGGGTAGAAACACATTCAGTCTCCACCGATCAGTTTGGTTTGTTCAACCTCGTGATTGGTCAGGGTGCCCAAACAGGCGGTACCGTAAACGAATTTTCAAAAATTGACTGGGGCAAAGCCCAGCATTTTCTGAAGATAGACATTGATTTTGGGGATGGCTACCTGACCATGAGTACCACGCAATTTTTATCGGTCCCTTATGCGCTCTACGCCGTTTCAGCCGGCAGCAGTGGTTCCGGCGGAGGAGGCACTGATTCGCAGCAGCTTAGCTATGACCAGGCCAGTCATGTACTTTCGCTGGAAAATGGCGGGGAGGCGAACCTGGGCGGACTAATTAACGATGCAGATGCCGATCCTGAAAATGAATTGCAGAATCTTTCCCTGGATGGAAACGTATTATCCATCTCAAAGGGGAACAAAGTAACCCTGAGCGGCCTGAATACCGATACTACTAATGGATTGCAGACCCTTTCTCTGAAAGGCAATGAATTATCTATTTCCAATGGGAACACAGTCACCCTTAGTGGTGATGCAGATGCTGATCCTAATAATGAACTGCAGTACCTGTATGTACAGGATAACAAATTGCATATTTCAAAA
>DASQZP010000682.1:0-4363 GCA_035638655.1 Bacteroidales bacterium | reverse complement strand
TTTATCAGCGACGCCATCAGTCGCTGCAGTACCAAATACCAATAAACGTGTTAATGAATCACACAAAGAAGGGAGAAGCTGAGACCCAGGAATTAGTCCAAGTAGTACTGTGACTGGTACAAAATATGGGGCTCATGTCCGCCACTCGATTACATCTTCCCCTATTTCACTAAAGAGATTTCTATGCTCTTCTGTAAAGATCTCTTTCCATTCTCCACTAATTCCTTTCCTCTTAAAAGCGCTTAAATCTTCTTCTCCCCTTTGTCTCCCGGTTAAATTTTGAAAGCTATGTTTAATTGCAATTTGTTCAGCTTTTTCATAAGGAATATTTATCTCTAAATGATTAAAACTTTTCATTAAAAACTCTGTAGTAATATTTAATGCATCCTCGTATTTAAGTATCATCAGGTTCCTATCGGAAATATTTTTCCAACTTCGTAGCCATTCAATAACTTGTTCTTCGTATTCTCCGCTCTTCAATTTATAAGAAATAAACTCCCCAAGACTCAGCTTTTTTGATTTTTTAAAATCCCAATGCGCACTGTTGTTTTTTATGTAGTAATATGATGAAATAAGTTTGTCTCTCGGATCCCTTACAGTTACAAAATATTTCATATTTAGATCTTGTAAGATCTTTCTGTTCTTTTTCTTTCCTTTGGTATGTCCTTTTATCACAGCGAGTCTCTTGTCGAACTCTTGAAAACAGCCCGGATATAAATCTGTTGTTATAAAGTCGTCCCAGGAAATTGCGTATCTTGTTTGCCATCGAGTTAGTACATATTGATCAAAGCCCTCTAATTCAGCAAACATATTCGAAATCCAAGTAGAGCCACTTTTTGCAAAGCCAGCAATAAATATGATATTTTGAGGATAATCATTATTAAATTTTTTGTAATCTATATAACCTTTTACATTTTTATAAATAGCTGAATTCATACCCGCTTTTGTAGTCCGTAAGAATCCATCTTTTTTACTCCGAACTATAAATCGCCTTAGTTTAATTCTATATTTTTCAAGTTTATTCATATATAATGCTATTCATAAAGGCTTTTATATTTTTAATAATTCATAATATTTTTCAAATGTATGTTTAGAATTAATATCAGAATCAAACTTTTCTTTGGCAAAATAATATCCCTTGTTTCCCCATCTTAACATTTTCTCTTTATTCTTGGAAAGAATATTTATTTTATCTGCTAAATCTTTAGGGGAACCAGATTTAAATATTTGTCCGGTGATCCCTTTCTTAACAATTTCATTATTACCCTTAACATCTGAAACTATCACCGGCGTAGACATTGCAAATGCTTCGATTACTGGCCGGGCAAAATGTGGTTTATTTGAGGGGAATAGAACGATATCAGTCTGTTTTAATAAGGCGGGTATTTTATTTGATATGCCCATTACTATTGCATTTTCTGAGTTGTACATTTTTTTTAGATAATGGTATTTGAAGGGATTTTTATATTTAAGTTTTGGATAAAATTTATAATATCCCGCAAATACTACTTTTATGTTACTGTTTAATAATTGTAAACAATCTACGACTTCATGAAAACCTTTGTATTTTATCTGTCCCCCTAGATAGGTAACGATAATATCGTCTTTTTGTCTTTTAAATAACTCAGGATAACTTTTATATTTATCAAATTTATCAAAATCTACAAAATTGTAAATAACGGAGCCTTTCCCATTATTCAAATTCAGTCTATTTAAATTATCATAACTTATAGCTATTACTTTATCGCAAAATTTATTAATGATTTTACTATAAATTCTTTTCCTGATTCCGAAATATCCTTTCGCCAAAGTTTCCCGGACATGTAAAACGGTAGAAATTCCACACTTTTTTGCTACAATTGCCCACGGGGCTAAAAAAGTAGAATTGAAATGAACTATTGAAGGATTCTCTTCTTTTAAAGTCCGGTATGCAATATTTCTAATAATATAAAATTGTTTTATGAGGTCTCTCATAAAACGCCAAATATTATGTATTCTATACCAAGTTGGTTCCCAATGAAAAAATAAATAATGCTTTAGATTTAGAACTCTCACATCGATATCATTTTCACGAAATAAATCAACTGCTTCACTGTCCGTTAGAAATAATACTTTAGGGGCAAATATTGATTTATCGATTTTTTGAATTAAATATAATAAGCTTAGTGGTGCTCCACCAATACCTGCTCCGTGGTGAATATATAATATTTTTATTTTACAGGTAGACATGAGTCTTCGATAATTATTTTAGGAATACTGTCATTTTTATATACGGAAAGATTATCTTATCACTGAGGCAAATGATACGTTAAAAATCTCTCAGTATATAAAAGGTCAATTTCTGCGGGTTTTAAACGGTTGGAATAGTATATATGAGGTTTTCTAAATGGTAAATATTTATTTGTATTCTTGAGTTTTTCTGGAACAAACCTTGACTCGACTCTAATACCTACAAACCCAAACTTCAGAAAGAGTGCATTTAATGTTGAATCCAGGTTGTTAAAAAACAACGGTGGATTACTTATATACATTATTTCCATCATTTTAAAAATTTTCTTTTTCGTAAAAGAGGAATAAATAAGATAAATTTCTTGATTATCGATTTTCATAAATATCCGGTCCAGCCCCACAAAGGTTAAATGATCTTGATGTATCCTTATTATCTCGTTTGAGCACAAATCGTCCTTAATTGTTTTCTGAATGCCAATTTCTATTTTATTGAAGAAATTTAATTTTAATGGATTCATCGTAAACTGGATTTTTCCAGTTTCTAAATCTTTAAAACCGAGTTGTTTCTCTACTCTGTACGCTCCGTGAGTGGGGCTTAAGCCTATCAGAGTGTAGCCTTGCTCAGCGAGATTAAACAATGGCTCCAACACTGTGGTTTTGTATTCTCTACGGTATTCTTTTTCAACAACCCAACCACTAAAATTGCAAAATTTATGATGTTCTCCATTTATAAATCTGTCATAAAAAATGTATCCACAGAAAGCAACGGCATCTTCTTTATCATATAGCACATAACCAAAAAAATCCTCGTCACTGTCCCAGTAGTTACAATAAATTTTCGTAAAAAATTGAATATCTATTTTATCTCCAAAATATTTACTAAAGAGCATATGAATCGGTTTAATATCTTCCTTTGTTGCTTTCTTCAACAACATAATTAGAACCCCTTGATTATGTCGTATAATGTTTTACCATCGCTAGGAATTCGATCCAATCCAATATCGTTCCAGGAGCGATTATTTGAATTCGTATGGAAAAAGAGAAGTAAATCCTTTTCTAATGCAATCTTAATTGTATTTCTATTCCAATCAATAGATGTGCCAAAGGGTAAGGCCCAATAGGGGATGTAATTTTCAAATTGTTCGAGTATACTTATGTTCTGCTCGATATCCTCTTTTTGTTCATTATAGCTTAGCATTGAATATCGATGGTGATTATGTCCATGGAGACCAATATGAAATAATTTCTTATTCAATGTCCCTAACCATTCTAAATCAACCGTAATACTCGGCTTCTTATCAAGTTGAACAAAAGCCTTTTCCAGTATTGCACAATAATTATGATATATTTTTCTATTGTTAGTATTCCTGATTTGGATAAAAGCGTAAAGTAAATTATCATTTTTTTCAAAAACATAATGATTGATTGATTTTAAAAATGTGTACATACTGACCCAGCTTGCTGATTGATGGTCTAAATATTTGGTGTTAATAAATTCTGTGGCAGGAATTTCCTTGCTCTGAAGAAATGGAATTACCTTTCTCTCCAAAGAAATATCACCATCATCAAAGGTGATTGCAAAAATTGGATTGTCATTAATACTCCTACTTTTTAATAATTCGACACCCTTAGACAAAGAAACAATTCCATACTTGTCATTTATTTTAAGTATAAGTTTTTGGAATTGCTTAAACTCAGTAAAAGTACCTTTGGTATGGAACCTTGAATCAAACTTCTCTGCAACTTGATGAAAATTAATAATATTCAGGGAACCAAATAATTGCCTCTTTTTCAAAGGATAATTGCAGAGAGAAACAAACTTCTTATATGATCTATTAATAAATTTCAGCATTTAACATTTTATACAGACAATTTGCAAAATTTTTATAGTTTTTATCTGCATTAAAATTTTCTTTCCAATTCTGATAGGCATTTCTGGATAATTTTTGACGCAAATCTTTATTTAAAATGATTCGTTCAATTGCACTAGAAATTTCTTGAACATCACCTCTTGCGTCTACTAAAATTCCGTTTTGACTATTTACAATTTCTGGAATTCCACCCACTCTTGGGGCTATTGTTGGTATACCATAACTTTGTGATTCCATAATTGCCACAGGTAATCCTTCAGTTT
>DASQZP010000681.1:0-5000 GCA_035638655.1 Bacteroidales bacterium | reverse complement strand
TTCAGAAGACAAAGCTACTAATTTATCTCCTGTAGATTTACGTTCTTCAGACAGCTTTAATCTTTTTTCAAAAATGGCAATTGCATCATCTACCGACTGCCGGAATACATTTCTTTGTTCCGTAATAGTATTTAATAACCGGATATTTGCTGTGTTATTTGTAAGTGGCCGGAGTCCACTCACATTATCATCAATCTGCTGAAAGGCATTATCCACATTTTTTAAAACAGATTCATCCTGAGAAGCACGGGCACTTAACATTGCTTTGTAAATTTCATTGGCGGCTGCGATGAGATTGTTTGTCCTGCTGATTTTTTCCTGTTCTTCAAGTAGCTGTACTGCTGATTTTCCCAGTCGAATATCTGTTTGCAGTTGATTTTCAGAATTTTTCAAATAAGAATTTGCCCCATCCATAAATTTTTTCGTACCTTCAACATATCCTGCCCGGAGCTGGTGAAGTGTTTCCGTACTCTGCTCTGTATCATCAATGATACGATTGAAGTCTGCAATTAAATTTTTAAGATTTGAGAGATCTTTATTTAATTGGACAAGTCTTTCAGAATTATCTGATAGATTAGTAATACGATTCAGTAAATCTTCTAATTTGTTTTGTTCGGCATGTGCATTATCAAGGTATTGTTGTTGTTCAGTCAGCCTGTATGCCTGCATTTCCTTTGTGAGGCGTTGGGCTGATTCCTGCAGATCCGAAATAATGTCAATCTCCGGTACATACTCATTTGTCAGGTATTCCGATTCAATGGAAATTTTGTTCATGTTTATTACTGCAATACTGCCTAATGCAATTGCTATAACAATCAACAAACCAAATCCCAGTGAGAGTTTTGTGCCCAGTTTTAAGTTTCGATACCACATAGTTTTCCCTTTTAATTTTAATTATGAAATATTTGATTTATAATGAATACATCTTATTCTTTGCTTCTTTTCCAGTGAATATTTATTGATCATTCAATATCAGATACACATATTTATCAAAGCAAAGCTTATCCCCCTACATTCATTCCAAATTCCAAAAAACAATTAATATCCTCTGATGTATTCAGTGCTTTTTGAATTGTTATTTGTTTATTTTAGGTTGTAATCCTGCCTTGTTGAACTAACCATCAAAATTAATTCTTGTAAGTTCACGAAGTGTGATATAAATAATAACTGAAATGTTTTCTTCGTTTTTTATGTTTATTATAAATTAAATTGTAAAATAAAATTTTTTACAGTTTCGACAGGTAATTACTTTTAGTTGGTATTATGCAAGTTGGTTTGTCCTTTAATAAAAATATAGATTATTTATAACGAGTTTTATGTTGTAATTTTGTCTTTTCAGGAATATAATTTTTTAACTTTTTGACTATATTCTTTAGACAAAAAAATAAAATTGGGTAACACTGGTTTGTACTGGTAAGATGCTTGATTTGTTGCGCATTTGGAAACGATAAATTCTTTTTGAATAAGTGTTTCTTTTCAGTGATTAAAATGATATTTGTCAATGAAAATTAAAACCGTTATATTGACATTTAAAATTACCTTACAGACTTGGTATTATTCAGATTATACAGGATTTTATGAATGCAGATAAATTAATATTATGCAAGGATTCAGATAGTTGTTCCAACTGTGAAAATAAATGTATTTTCAGCTTACTTTCAGGGTCAGAGCTTGATATTTTAAATCAAAATCTTTCCCTGATCAATTACAATAAGAATGAAACCGTTTTTAAGCAGAAAACATATGTATCTGATGTATTGTATCTGAAAGAAGGCGCAGTGAAGACTTACCTGGAAGGATCAAATGGTAAAAATTTGATTGTTAATATCATACCGCAGGATAATTTCATTGGGCTGACTGACCTGTACAAACAAAATACGCATACATACAGTTCAGTTGCTATAAAAAATTCGTCTATTTACTCATTTGAGATTGAGAATTTCAGAAAAATCCTTCATTCGAACCCGGCTTTTTCAAAGGCACTAATGGAAGACTATTGTGATCATGCAGAGTTTATTTACACTAAACTTGGCACATTGGGAACCAAACAAATGCATGGCCGCCTGGCTGATGCTATTATTTACCTTTCATCCGAAAAATTTTCAGGGACAGATATTTTCCGGTTTCTTACCAGAAGTGATATTGCTGAATTTACCGGCATGTCGAAGGAAAACGCGATCAGGCTGCTCACTGAATTTAAAAATGACGGATTGATCAGTCTGGAAGGAAAAAGTATAATGATCAATAATCACGAGTTGCTGCGTAAACTTAGTGCTATTGGCTAATTGTAATAATAATTTTCATTTTTTAGGACTTTAATACGATGCTCATATTAAAAAAAATCAATTACTGTTAATAAAGAAGGCTGTCCCTTTACGACAGCCTTCTTTATTTTTAAAAACAGACAAATTAATATTGTCTTGATGTTTTCAATGCAAGTTATGATTTTGTGGCTCTTTCCAGTAATTTGAGGATAGAGAAGATAAAAATTGCTGACATAATACAAAGAACCACGAGCAATCCAAAAAACTGCCACAACTCCCATTTGTCCCAGAAAGGACCAATGAGTCCGGCAGCCAGGTTCCCCAGTGCTGTTGCACCAAGCCATCCGCCCTGTGCCAGACCTTTGTATTGTGGTGGGGCCACCTTGGAAACAAAGGAGATGCCGATGGGACTCAGGAATAATTCGGCAACAGTCAGCGTCAGGTAGGTACCAATCAGCCAGTAAGGAGAAACAAGGGTATTGGATACCGCACCATCCAGTTCCGAGGGGCTGTTTAAACCTGCAGAAGCCAGTACCATGATACCAAAACCAACGGCAGTTAAGATCATCCCGATACCGATTTTCTTGGGTGAAGAAGGTTCTCTATTCCTTTTCCTCAACCAGGCAAAATATCCTACAATAATCGGGGTGAGGAATACAATAAATATCGGGTTAAATTGCTGGAAAATTTCCGGAGAGATGGGATTTCCGGTATCCTGGTATCCCTTTATTACAAAGTAAGCTACAATTGCACCGGCAATACTCAGGATTGCCCCGATACCTTTGATACGGCCGGAATTGCCCTTTCCGAACAACAGCACAAAACCAATGATTACGGCAATGACCGGCAACAGCGATTGCAGGTTAAAAAGAACGGCTGTACCACGGCTCACGGATGAAACAGTATAATCCCGGGCAAAAATGGTGAGGGTAAAACCATTCTGGTGGAAAGCCATCCAGAAAAATATTACCACAACAAATACAAGGCCCAACGCCATTAACCGGTCTTTGGTCTGCTTTGGTGTTAATTCTGCAACGGCAGCACCATTGTTTGCAGCAGCTGATTTTTTCTGCTGTTTGTGCGTTACATCTGCATGTTTGTAATATTTTCTGAAACCTATAAAAATCAGCAAAGAGAGGATCATACTGGCCGCAGCAACTGCAAACCCTGCATTATAAGCCGAACTCAATGCATCAATATAGTTATGTGCAAAATCGCTCAGATTTGTAAAAGCATTTCCCATTTGCGCTTTTGCCAGATTGGCAAACTTATCAACGTTATCGCCTGTTAAGGCCCCGTTCAAATATTTATGGGATAATTCAGCAAGTGATTGTTCATAGGTGTATCCCTTGTTATTTAATATCCAGCTTCGCATCGACCGTGCTGCATTGGGTGCAAAAAAAGCTCCGATGTTTATCCCCATGTAGAAAATATTAAATGCGGAATCACGAATCTTGCTGTACTTAGGATCATCGTAAAGGTTTCCGACGAGTGCCTGCAGATTGCCTTTAAAAAATCCGGTACCCAGGGAAATTACTGCGAGGGCGAAATAAATGAAAAACTCACCAGTTCCCGGCATGGCGAGTAACCCGTAACCGATAAACATTACAATTGTTCCCAGTATAATGGTTTTTCCATATCCCAGTAAATTGTCGGCAACATATCCTCCCAGCAGCGGAAGAAAATAAATACCAAATAAAAAACCTCCGTAAACATGACCTGCCTGTGTGGCAGACCAACCAAATTTTGCCTGGAGGTAGAGCACGAAAATGGCCAGCATTGTGTAGTATCCGAATCGCTCTCCCATATTGGCAAAGAATGCTACATATAAACCTTTTGGGTGTCCTTTAAACATAATAATTGTGTTTTAGTTAAAATTTATTTGTTTGATTATTTTTTACATATGGTTGAAATGTCCCGTCTTTTTTCGGTTAGCTGTAATTTCTTTTCATTATATTTCTCGAAAATGAACAAATTTAGATTTTTTTTTGAAGGAACAAACTATTAATATAATGTTGTAAAACTTTGGACAGGCTAAATTATAGAAATGAATGTGCAGGATTATATACATTTTAAGTGAGCATGGTTTAAACAGAGCTGCAGTTTTCTTGTTTTACAGGTAGATCAGAGTGGATTTTTAAAATTATTTTTTTTAATCAAACTGGGTACCGGCCCATTTAGAATTGTATTTTAAGCAAAATCAAAATAAAATGTTGTATGAAAAAAATACTGAATGCTTCACAAATCAGAAAAACAGATACCTATACCATCGAAAATGAACCCATCTCCTCAGACGATTTAATGGAAAGGGCTGCCGGAATGTGTTCAAAATGGATAATTACACATTATAACAAAAATATTCCGGTCAAGGTATTTGCCGGTCCGGGCAATAATGGCGGCGATGCGCTGGTTGTTGCAAGACATTTGGCAGGGCAGGGATATGCTGTAACTGTTTTTATACTTCATTTTTCTGATAAATATTCTGCCGATTTTCAGCTTAATCATGAACGGCTCATCCTACAGCGGCATGCTCTTATTTCAACTATTGATGATGAAAATGATCTACCTGTAGTTGGTGAAAATGATTTGCTTATCGACGGTATTTTCGGATCAGGACTGAGTAGGCCGGTAAAAGGTTTACCCGGTGTTGTAATCCGCCATCTCAATAAGCAAAAGGCAACACGACTGGCTATCGACATTCCATCCGGATTATTTGCTGAAGACAATTCAGATAAT
>DASQZP010000680.1:0-3862 GCA_035638655.1 Bacteroidales bacterium | reverse complement strand
CAGAGGAAACAGCTATATTACACCTGAATCTCATTCAATTTTACCTTCCGTTACAAATGACAGTTTGATGATACTGGCTAAGGAAATGGGTTTGACTGTCGAAAGGCGTCCTGTTGAGGTAGATGAACTTGGAACTTTTGATGAGGTAGGTGCATGTGGCACTGCAGCAATTATTAGCCCGGTTAAAAAGATTGTTGACCTTGAGGAAGATAAGATTTATAATTATTGCAAAGATGGCAACCCGGGTCCTGTTTCTGAAAAACTGTACCGTAAATTGCTGGAGATTCAATTCGGAGACCAACCGGATAATCATGGATGGGTTACAATAGTAGAATAAAACACAACTGTATAATTGCTAAGGGAAAGAGGCTTTGAGCCTCTTTTCTTTTTTCCACTCATGTATAATTCACCCAATTATTTGTATCTTAGACCCGTTTTTGATTAACCGGGATACTTTGCTATGTCTAAACTGAAAAGATGTGCATGTAACCTGATATTTGTTAACCTGTAAATGTTTTTATGTGAAACCCAAAAAGGAAGCTAAAATTACCCGGTTAAGGTTACAAAGCTCCTATGTAACCTCCATAATAAGTATTTCACTGGTACTCTTTTTATTGGGTTTGGTTGGTTTACTGATTCTGAATACCCGGAAATTATCCGATTATGTAAAAGAAAATATTGGTTTTTCAGTGATCCTGAAAGACAATGTTAAGGAAGTGGAAATGATCCGGTTGCAGAAAAACCTTGACGCTACCAGGTACGTAAAAGCTACGGAATATATCACAAAGGAAAAAGCAGCAAGAGAATTACAGGAGGAATTGGGTGAAGATTTTGTTGATTTTTTAGGCTATAATCCATTACTGGCTTCAATAGATGTACACCTTTATGCCAGTTATGCCAACCCGGACAGTATTGCTGTTATTGAAAATGATCTGCAACAATATCCACAGGTAAAAGAGGTATTTTACCAAAAATCACTGGTACACCTGGTGAATGAAAATGTAAAAAAAATCAGCATCATCATCCTGCTTTTCAGCGGGTTGTTG
Organism: Bacteroidales bacterium; assembly: GCA_035638655.1. Classification (GTDB taxonomy): domain Bacteria; phylum Bacteroidota; class Bacteroidia; order Bacteroidales; family DASQZP01; genus DASQZP01. The sequence continues at coordinate 2,816 of DASQZP010000680.1, read as the reverse complement.
TTTCTTATAGCAGTGGCCCTGATTAATAATACAATCAGGCTTTCGGTGTATTCAAAAAGATTCCTGATACGCACCATGCAACTGGTGGGAGCCACCAGGGGATTTATCCGTAGGCCTTTCCTCTACAAAAGCGCGGCCCATGGGATCATTGGAGCTCTCATAGCGGTCGGGTTGCTGGTTACTACATTGTATTTTATTCAAAATGAATTTAATGAAATCATCAGCTTACAGGATTTTCGTATCCTTGCAGTACTTTTTGTATCCGTGCTGTTGCTAGGGATAATCATCAACTGGATATCTACCTATTTTGCCGTGAACAAGTATCTGAACATAAAGACTGATGATTTGTACATTTAATGTCCGGAGGAAGAATGACTAAAAAGAAAAAAGAGCTTAAAGAAAACGGCTTTGCACTTGAGGCACAGAATTATAAATTATTAATTATTGGATTTGTAATTATCATTATAGGTTTTATTCTTATGATGGGAGGACGGGCCCAAAATCCGGATACCTTTAACCCGGAAATTTTTAGTTTCAGAAGAATTACATTAGCCCCTTTGATTGTTCTCGCTGGTTTTATATTCGAAATATATGCCATCATGAAAATGCCCGGGGGAGAATCTGAAGAAAATGAATAGCACTTGAGAGTAAAGAGACTTATTACTGGCAAAATGCATACCTTCTAAAGTCATGGTCAAATCAGAATAAAGACACCATAGAAATGAATTTCTGCACGCCATGACATAAAAGAATTAGAAAATATAATCAACAGAAAATCATTAATTATAATCTAATACCTGATCCCCTGGTATCAGGATTAATTCATTTAACTTTTGGACGAACATATTTTTACAGGCGAAGATTTCAACTTTTCAGAAGGAAAAATTATTTTACTGAACAAACCATTAGAGTGGACATCTTTTGATCTGGTTCACAAGGTTAGAAGACTGATACAACGAAACTTCAATATAAAAAAGATCAAGGTAGGACATGCTGGCACACTTGATCCGCTGGCTACGGGGCTGATGATTATTTGTACCGGGAGAGCTACAAAAAAAATAACTCAATTTCAGGATCTTAATAAGGAATACGTTGCTACTCTTCAGCTTGGTAAGACTACCCCATCCTTTGATCTGGAAACGGAACCTGATGCAACATTCCCTGTTGAGCATATAACAAAAGCGCTGACTGAACAAATTCTGGATGATTTTGTTGGTGAATCAATGCAGGTTCCGCCAATTTTCTCAGCAAAAAATATCAACGGGAAAAGAGCTTATGAATATGCCCGTGCGGGAGAAGAGGCAACCCTTAAGTCGGTAAAAATTAATATCGGGGCAATTGAATTGTTGGATTATGATGTTCCCGAACTTGTGATACGTGTAGTCTGTAGCAAAGGAACGTATATCCGGGCTTTGGTGAGGGATATCGGAGAAGCTTTAAACAGCGGGGCACATATGACTGCGCTTGAGCGAACAGCAATTGGCCCCTATAGCATGAAAAATGCATTCTCGGTGAAGGATTTCGAGGAAAAAATAAAAAATCATGCAACAAACGTGTAATTAACACGTATAAGGTAACCCTATTTAGTAAAGGTGAATTATCTTTGCACAAAGAATAAATAAGCCGGTTTATTAAATGACCGGACACAGTTTATGTATTATAAGATAAAGATACGATTTAAAATCTGTTAAAAAAATAACCAATCCATAACAAATATAAATTTTTTGTTAACATGAAATTATCACAATACAAGTACAACCTTCCTGTTGATCTGATTGCCAAGTATCCTTCTCCTAATCGTGACGAATCCCGGCTTATGGTAGTTCACCGTGATACCGGTGAGATTGAACACCGGATTTTTAAGGAGATTATTGACTATTTTGACGATCAGGACGTAATGGTTTTTAACAACACAAAAGTATTTCCTGCCAGGTTATACGGAAATAAAGAAAAAACAGGAGCGGAAATTGAGGTGTTTCTCCTGCGTGAATTAAACCGGGAACAAAGACTTTGGGATGTACTTGTTGATCCCGCGAGAAAAATCAGAATCGGGAACAAGCTTTATTTTGGTGAAGATGATATGCTGGTTGCAGAAGTTATTGATAACACCACATCCCGCGGACGCACCCTCCGCTTCCTTTATGATGGAGATTACGAAGATTTTAAAGAAACTCTTTACAAGCTTGGTGAAACGCCGCTTCCAAAATTCATTAAGCGGGATGTACAGCCTGAAGATCGCGAAAGGTATCAGACTGTTTTTGCCAAACACGAAGGGGCTGTTGCTGCTCCGACAGCCGGTATGCACTTTAGTCGTGAATTGTTAAAACGGTTGGAAATAAAAGGTATCGACTTTGCAGAAATCACATTGCACGTTGGGCTGGGCAATTTCCGCACGGTGGATGTCGAAGACCTGACAAAGCATAAAATGGATTCTGAAAGAATCATCATAGGCTCTGATGCTGTTGAAACAGTTAACAAAGCAAGGGAACAAAAAAGCCAGATCTGTGCAGTAGGAACAACGGTACTCAGAACCCTGGAGAGTTCTGTCTCTACACAGGGTTTCCTTAAAGAATACGACGGCTGGACCAATAAATTTATATTTCCGCCTTATGAGTTCAGTGTACCTACCTCCATGATATCTAATTTTCATCTTCCATTGTCTACTTTGCTGATGATGGTATCCGCTTTTGCTGGTTATGACCTGTTGTTTAAAGCCTACAAAATCGCTATTAAAGAAAAATACCACTTTGGTACTTATGGAGATGCGATGTTGATCTTGTAAGTTAACTCATCTATTACGTAATTTAACCCTCTTC
>DASQZP010000679.1:0-7156 GCA_035638655.1 Bacteroidales bacterium | reverse complement strand
TTTCTCGGCAATCTGTTCCGCCCTGGTTTTCGTTGAATCATATAATTCCTGGTACAGGTATTTCTTTTGAATTTCTTCTTTAACACCTTTCTTGTTAAAATATGCTTTCAGGTCTGCTCCGAATGGCTCCAGTACCGGGAAAATAACTCTCCCGTTTGAAGGATTGATAGTAACTCCCTGAATAAAATCAAACACTCCATCGGGGTAAGGATCCTGCTGGGAGTTTACATTATCCAGGTTCAGTGCACTGATCAGTAAATCTCCGCTGGTTTGTTCTTCCGGGATGTAATTCAGCGAAGTTCCTGTCTTATCGTCATGGTAAAGCACATTGAGTGTAAAATCTGTTTTCTCCACCTGATAGGCTCCGATCGAATAAATGTTTTTCATCATCAGCTTCCAGGTGGGAAGATTGGGGCTCAGGTTGGTGCCTTTCAATAATTTCACTATAAGTGACTTGGGAGCGTTAACGCCATCTGTTGATAATTCACCAACCCTGTAAGTTCTTCCGTTCAATGTATATTCATAGGCAACAGCAAGTACTTCATCAGAATTGAGTGCCCTGTTAAGAGAAATGTATCCAAGCTGGGCATTCAGGGTATACTCCCGAGAGGAGAGAAGCTGTGCATTTTCAACTTTCTCATAATCGTTTCCTACCTGCAGGTTCCCGGGATGATTGGATAATACCGTTGCAATAGTATTTATATCACGGACATCATAATTCTTAGTCATGTCGTTATACAGGTTGTTACGGTCATTGGCCGGATATCTTACTGATGGATTAGCAGTAAAATAGGAATTATACAAAGAATCTTCTCCCAAATCAGTAAAAGCAACTATGTTACGGGAATCCTCATAATTACTTGTTTTGTTGGTTACCCAAACTTCAATACGGGTAATGGTAATGCCTGAATTAATAACAGGCAGACTGTTGAGTGAGCTGTTGTAATGATCGCGAAAATACTGTGACAGGAAAAAGTGTTTGTTGGCATCATATTCATCGGCACGGACACTGAATTCCTGTACCTGAGCACCTCCCTGTACTTCAATGACGGAGGTCTGACCTTTTTGCTGACTGAAAACACTGGTAACATCCAGCTTGCCAAACTGCATTTCGGTTTTTAACCCAAAAAGGCTTTGACTACCAGTGATAAGCGATCCTGTAAGTGGCAGATTGACATTACCTGCTTCAATTTTTTTGATAATTTCGTCTTCATCTCCGGTATACTGCAGTTTTGTTTTATTCTCAAAATCAAAAGTAGCTTCGGTATTATAATTCACTCCGAGTTTCATTTTATCTCCGATGCTACCGGTTACATTCATCTGTATTTTTTCTTCAAAATTAAAAGAAGGGGTGCGCCTTAATTTTTCACTCAGGGTTGGATTATCGATTCTTGAAACATTGAAGCCAAAAACCAGTTCGGCTGTTCCCTGAGGAACAATGTTGATGGTGTTGCTTCCAAATACCTTGTCAAAAGCTTCGCCACCGATGTTCAGTTGGGGAATCAGTCCGGTCTGCGCAGGAGTTTTGTCTCCCATCGATTTTTGTTTCCAGTAGTTTTGGATGGATTGCTGCAGTTCATATTGATTATATTCTTCCAGAGACATGGAATTTTCAGGTCGATAGTTGAGAGAACCAATTTTCCTTTTGAAGACATATTTGCCCGTTTCCGGATCATAAACAACTGTACTGTTTATATTGGAGGGATTTTTCAGAAACAGGGGAGATTCATAATTTATATTCCCGTTGGGGAATGCAGGCTGATCCTTGAAAGGATACTTCAAATTGACCGTGTCTTTTCCGGAAGTTGTATCTTGCTTTAATTCAGCTATAAATACAGGTTTTGCGGTTGAAATACCTGCAAAAAGAGTGGTCATCTGCAAGATGAGAATAATAATACCTGGTAATGAGTATTTTATTGCCTGATTCAATGGTATGCCCGATAAATTTTATAATTTTTTTAATGCTTCTTTCACCAGATCTTCCAGTGTAATTGTTTTGTTGTCAGTAAGGATTTTGTCGACTACTTTTTCAGCCACACTTTTCCCGAATCCCAACATCACTAAAGCAGATAACGATTCATCTTTGATAGTATTGTTCATTCCGGCAAATATTTCAGATCCTGTTGTAGGTTTGCCTACCTTGTCTTTAAGGTCTACAATCAGCCGTTGTGCTGATTTCAGCCCTATTCCCTTAATACTTTTCAACAGGTTAACATTCCCCTCCATAATTGCTTCTCTTAGATCATTTGGGGAGAAGGAGCTGAGGATCATGCGTGCAGTATTAGCCCCAATACCTGATACCGAAATCAGTTGCCTGAACATCTCCCTTTCTGCGCGATCAATAAATCCAAATAACAGATGGGCATCCTCCCGGATTACCTGATGCAGGAATATTTTGCACACTTCACCGGGTTGCGGCAGTTGAGAGTATGTATTGACAGAGACATGTATGAAATAGCCTGTCTGGTTATTTTCCAGTATCAGGTATGCAGGTGAGGATTCAATGATCTTTCCGGCAATATATTCGAACATAATTTCACAGGGTATTTATAAAACGAAGCTAAAATAAACAATTTTTGCCGACTTAAAAACCTGCAGATACATTCTGTAACTTCATATTTTTTATTACGTCATATTATAAAATATATACTTTGAATTTTTATTATTATCATAATACTTCTATATTTATCGGTAAATCAAAACGTGAATATTTGCGGGAATGACCTTTTTTAAAGACACTAAAATTGCCTTTATCAGTAAAACTGATCGTGATCTCAAACAAGCCCGTCTGCTTTTCCAGGCATTATCAAAAAACTGGCTGGTAAAAACGGCTAATGGATTTTTGCAATCGGCATTAAAAATGCACCTTCCGGTGGGATGGATTGTCAAACCTACTGTTTATCATCATTTTTGTGGTGGCGAGACTATTAGAGAGTGCCTGCCAGTGGTGAAAAAGATGGAAGCCTACAATGTGAAAGCTATTCTTGATTATTCTGTAGAAGGTACTGAAACCCCTGACAGTATCTATTCTACACTGGAGGAGACTATTCAGACCATTCATAATGCGGCCGGCAATAAAAATATTCCGTTTGCCGTATTCAAACCTACGGCTTTCACCCTGAAAAGCATTCTTGAAAAAGCATCGAATAAAAATGTGCTGACAGGCGATGAAAAAGAGGAGATTTCTAAATTCCGCGACAGAATACATCTGCTATGTGAAACAGCTTTCAAAATGCATGTTCCCATTCTGATTGATGCTGAACATAGCTGGTTCCAGCCTGTTATTGATGAGATTGTGGAGGAAATGATGCAATTATTTAATAAAAAAGAAGCAATCGTTTTCAATACATTCCAGATGTACCGCACTGACCGGCTTGCTTATCTCAAAGAAAGCCTGGACAGGGCCGAAAGCGGATGTTATTTTCTGGGGGCAAAATTTGTTCGCGGAGCATATATGGAGCGTGAAAGAGAGAGAGCGGGCAAACTAAACTATCCCTCACCTGTACATGCTACAAAAGAAGCAACCGATCATGATTATAATGAAGCGCTTCGTTTTTCCGTTGAACATATCCACCGGATTGCCATTTTTAATGGTACACATAATGAGTATTCCTGCTGGTATCTTACAGAACTTATGAAAGAAAAAGGCATTGATAAAAACGATCCGCACATGTGGTTCTCACAATTGTACGGGATGAGTGATCATATTAGCTACAATCTTGCCAGTGATGGATACAATGTTGCAAAATATGTTCCTTATGGGCCGGTGAAACATGTATTACCCTATCTCATTCGCAGAGCCGAAGAAAATACTTCGGTCAAAGGGCAATCCGGAAGGGAACTATCTCTGATTAAACAGGAACTTAAGAGACGTAAAAAAGAAAAATAATTATACAATGACTTTTGATAATCAGTTAAGTGTTACCAAATACCGTATACGACGATTTATCGTAACTATACTGGTGGCTGCGGCAATTATTGTTGTACTGGTTTCAAACTGGTTTCATTTCAGGGGAGAATGGTACGACAGGAAATGGCTTGCACTTTATATAATTGTGATCTATCTTATTTTTGTGGTGGTTAATTATATTCGTGATTTCAATTATTTCTATTTTTCAGATGACGGGGATATGCTGCGTATCAAATACTTTGCAGTTAGGTTAATGAGCAGTAAGGCCAACAGAATTGAGATACCGAAAAATACTTTTGCCGGCTACAAGGTAAAACCTCGTTTTCTGAATCTTGGTGAGAACCTGATACTTTATCAACAGGTAAAAAAAGGTATCGCTAAATATCCGCCCATTTCGATTAGTTCTCTCACGGAAACTGAAAAAAAGAAAATCTATGCTTCCCTGTCCCGTTTGTCACCCAGAAATTCCTGATGTGATTAGGTGCCGGTTATTTCTTATTTTTGATGAGAAGTGACACATGAATATTGATATTCGTAGCCAATGTACCGGAAGACACTGTTTTTTATTCTGTTGATTTCATTAGCATTTGTGGTTAAATCACAGAATATATTTGACCTGTCGCATACCCGCAGGTATGCTGAATATTTGTATAATTCCGGACAGTTTAAGCTTGCTGCTGAGGAATACGAGCGTTTTCTTTTCCTTGCACCTTATAACGATACTGCAGCAAAAAGGCTTATAAACAGTTATGCTGAATCAGATAACTATGCTACGGGAATTACAAGAGCCGGACAATTATTTGGTGGATTCAGCGATTTGCCTTCTTCCGTATCATTTAAATATGGTACGATGTTGATTCATCTGCATCGGTTAAAAGAAACAGAAGATTTGCTGATTCATGCTGCAACCCTGAAACCGAATGACCGGTTTACCCTGAATGTTACCCGTCAAATGTACCTGGGGGAATGGCAGCAGGCTTATCATATGTTGCTGGGCGTTCCTGATCAGGATGTGCCTTTGTACATCAAATATACTTCAATAGCCAATGATGCTGTAAATTTTCGGCCCAAAAGCCCTGCACTCAGTGTAACTTTTTCCACTATCATTCCCGGGGCAGGCTCAGCCTGGTCAGGGCAATGGAAGGATGGACTGGTAACCTTACTGGCAGTTGCCGTTACAGGATGGCAGGCGTGGAGAGGCTTTGATAAATACGGGAGCAATAGTTTATATGGCTGGGTGTATTCCGGTGCATGCGCCGGATTATATATCGAAAATCTGTTTCATTCGGCAAAATCGGCCAGGCGGTTTAACAGGTTGCACCGGCAAAAATTCAAACAACGTGCAGAAGAAGCTTTTAATCAGTATTATTAGTTGTTTTTTGGTTTCTTTTCTGGTTCGCAGTCAGACAGTTGAGCAAACCATCGCCTGGGGTAAGCAGCAAATGGCCCTGGGGCAGTATAATAATGCCTTAAAAGCTTTTAAAAGGGTTTCTTTCTTCCGGAAAGATGAACAAAAAGTTGATCTGCCTGAATTAATGGCCGTTTGTCTTGAAAAAACAGGGGCTTTTGCTGAAGCCCTGAAGCTTTATGATTACTCCATTGAAATAAATTCCGTTCCTGCCGGAATCATTGATCTTAAGCTGAAAAAAGCCAACTTGCTAATTGAAATGGAACAATATGACCTTTCATTACTAGTGCTTTTAAATTTGCCTGCTGGTGCAACCACTGATCAATATCTTGTAAAGGAATATTTACTGGGAATTAATTATTTCAAAAAGGGATATTTTCCGGAATCAGCGATGCATTTTAGTCATTTGTTTCAAAATGAAAATAAATTACTGGAGCTTGATAAACTTTTTGAGGAAAATTACCGGATTCTCAGACGCTATAACCCGCAAAAGGCAATTTTTTTGAACCTGATATTGCCGGGAGCGGGATATCTGTATGCAGGAAAAACCGGACAGGCAGCAAAATCTGTTGCACTTACCGGCGGAGCTGTGGCCTTGTTCGGAGTCACCGCAAAGTATGAGAGTTTTACTGATGGCATCATTGCCATTCTTCCGTGGTTTCAGAAAACTTATATTGGTGGTATTTCTGGTGTTGGAGAAGCCGTTAATAACAGAATAGAAGAGGCTCAAACCAGTATTTACAGTAAAATTATTAACCTGACGGAACCAAAGGTTGAACGATTTTTTGTATCTTCGGGAATTACCCTACATTAGGAAATCACATTTGCCCCTTCTTCGGTTTTTATAAAAAAATGAATCATCATACAACTGTATACCGGTAAAAGGATGGTTGCCATTTTAGCTGTGTAACAAATTCAGGATATGTAATCTGGTCATTATTCAGGCAGCAAATAGAATATATGATTGTCACAGTGTTGAACAGGTTGCTTGGCCAGAATGAGCTTTGCAGTGTAATTTTTGAAAATTCGTTAACCCAAAAATCATATTTTAAGTGGAAAGGGAAAATCTGAAGTACAAGATTGGTATCAGTCTGCTACCCCTGGTGGGCGGCATTACAGCCCGCAAACTGATAGCTTATGCAGGAAGCGCTGAAGCAGTATTTAATGAGAAGAAAACTGCTTTACTAAAGATTCCGGGAATTGGAAAACAAACTGCACAGCATATACTTAACCGAAAGGTACTTGAGCAAGCTGAAAATGAAATAGAAGCACTGAGCAGGCATAATATCCGGGCAGTGTTTTATCTTGATGAGGAATATCCGGCGCGCCTGAAACATTGTACGGATGCACCGGTATTGTTATATGTAAAAGGGGATATTGATTTTAACCACGATAAAGTAATCAGTATTGTTGGTACCAGGGATTCGACAGAATATGGTCGGACAATTTGCGAAAAACTTATTTTAGGATTAAAGGAAAATGGTCACGATCCTGTGATAGTAAGCGGGCTTGCTTATGGAATTGATGTAACTGCCCATAAACTGGCCATGAAATATAGCCTGAGAACGATAGCAGTGCTGGGTCATGGCTTGAAGCACATGTATCCTGCTGTTCATTCCTCTGTTTCCAGGCAGATCATTAAACAGGGAGCACTGGTTACAGAGTTTCACTATGAACTGCCGGCAGACCGAATGAATTTTGTGAGTCGCAACCGTATAATAGCCGGTCTGGCAGATGCAACTGTTGTGGTTGAATCTAAATTAACCGGCGGGGCTTTGATAACAGCAGACCTGGCAAATTCATATAACCGGGATGTGTTTGCTGTTCCAGGGCGTACG
>DASQZP010000678.1:0-3254 GCA_035638655.1 Bacteroidales bacterium | reverse complement strand
TAATCTCACCAAAATCTCATTATTTATACGTTCAACTATCATATAATCATTTTTATCAAAGATACGGAATTTATTGCAATTGATCTTAAGTCATTATTACAATTGACAGACTCTGCTAATTCTTCATTATTCATAAAGAGGCTTTAGCCCAAATATCTTCGTAGCAATTTTCAACCAATCGCATACAAGGGCGTACCCCTGTTCTCTTCGTAGCAAAATGCTGATGTAGACAATTCAGGGGCGTTAGCCCTGACATCTACTTTGCATTATATGATTTGTGCATATTCATCATCAATCCACCATTTTCGGAAACTGCCCCTGCATCAAACCTTTTTTAATTTTCCTTTATTCATGATATGTATTTGTTCTATTTTAATATTTTATACCAGGGCTACGCCCTTATTTCATTTATGTATGCCCATATCTACGAAGATTGCTGGGATAATGCCCCTTTTTGCTATATTATCCGTTATTTTATCCTGTTCAAAAAAATGTTTTTGGTGCGGTAATCAAATGTATTTTTTCAGTTCATTAATCAATCCATTTATTTTGCTGTACTGTCTCCCGCTCCGGCGCCGGAGTGAACCTGACTGAAAGGCTCTTTGGCAAAATTAGGTTGCAGCGTTGGCCCGGGAAATTTGCTCCTAAGGGTAATATCGTTATGTGTTGCAATGATGGGAGGGGGAATGTTGGCTGGTTCATTATATCCAATTTTCCATTACCTCAGGCATTTCTTGGTAAATTTCTCCCTGCAACTCTTTTCCTGTTTTCTTTTTATTTACGCCACCCCATTGTTTAAAGAAGAATGGAATATCAGTAGTTTTACATTGATTAAAAATATCAATAACCCAATCTTCTTTTATTGGTCTTGATTTGGGGCCAGATTCTCCTCCAACAATTACCCAGTTTATATTTTCTAAATCTAAACTTCCTAAATCGGAAATCAAGGGTTCGCATGAAAGAAATTTAATTGCAGCATTGGTTTGTCTTAAATAATCAATTCGATTTTTAGCCTTAAAATCCTCTACTGTAACGCCCATCCATATATTACTCGTCCAGTTCAGTTTTGGGCTGTAATCTAAAAGAAGTTCTGCCCTTTTTGTTAGAACCTGAAATATGTGTTGTGGGTTTTCATTCATTGCTTTAAATACTCTTTTTATAAACTCGAACGGAATATCTTCATGAAACAAATCGCTCATTGAGTTTACAAAAATCACTTTTGGTTTTTTCCATGAATATGGTTCTAAAAGGCAATCTTCGTGTAATGTAACTTTAAAACCATTTGCATATTTTGGCGTACCCATTGCTTTTAACCTTTTTGCCATTCTCTCTGCATAGCAATTCTTACAACCTGAGGATATCTTTGTACAGCCAGTTGTTGGATTCCATGTGCTTTCGGTCCATTCTATTTTTGAGCTACTCATTTTTCTTAATTTTAAGATGTTTGTCGGGTTTATACCCTAAATAAAAATAACCCTTTCTAATTTTATCTGTAGTTGTAATTTTTAAAGAAGAAACATTTTTTCTTAGAATATCCATTGCATGTGTTTTTCGCATACCACTTGATAAGGTAAAAAAATAAATCTCCTCATTGGTTCGTTCTTCTTCCGTTAACCATTGAAGTAAATTTCTTTCGAATAAATCAACTTTCTTTATTTTATTTTCATCGGGAAAAATACTAAGTTGACCATCTATTATCTTATCATTATCAATATTGAAATTAGCTTCACCAGTATTCTTATCAATTGCCCATGCTGCATCTAAGAATTTTTCCATTCCATGAGGATTGTTAGAACCAAATATTAATCCATAAATATTTGCAACCTTGCGTATGGAAAAAGGAGCAAGATAATAATCAGGATTTTTCACCATTTTTTTATAATATTCCAGGATGATTCGATGACAATGCCCTGGTCTTGATTCATCAAAATCCTCCTTTTCAACTTTCAGATATTGTGAAAATTCTTCTAATTCTGAAAAACGACGAACAAAAGAAGATGAAATAAAAAAGAGAAAATCAGTTCTATTTAATGACGTCAATTTTTTGAAAATATTTTCCGTTATCTCTTTAATCCCAAATTGATCAAGAAACATAAACCTCGGTAAAGAAGGTTTACGTTCCATGTAGGGGTATATTTCTAAAAATAAAGGCTTAAACTCATTTTGTTCAATTTTTACAATAAACGGACAATTATCATCAGTTGAGCATTTATCACAACATTGAAATTCACTTTTAGCCCTGCATTCAACAAAAAAATCAGAAACTTTCTTTTTTAGATTATCAAGCACATCTGATTTTGGTTCATTAAACAATAAACGCACCTTTAAGCCTTTTTCGATAATTGCCGGACAATGGCCTCTTAACTCATTAAGAATAATCAACGGACTACCAGGTTTCCCTTTTGAATCTGTACCAGCACCTGAAAAGAAATCATAAATGTAAATGTCTTTCCAAAAAACTTCTTTTGCTGATATAAAAACATGAAGCCAAGACCTTATATAGAGCTTTAATAACTCCAGCTTTACTAATGTTCCTTCATCAAAAGGCTGAATATGGAATTTTCTTGCCATTACTATGATGCTTCAATAATTTCTATTTCTTCCTCTGTTAAATTATATAATTTGTAAATCATTTGATCAATTTCTGCTTCTAAATTTGTTGTATAGGAATTTTCGCCCCCTTTTTTCATATCAATTATCTCGATAACCTTATTTCTAAAAGGTTCTTCATCTGAAATCTCGATAACAGGTATAGTTTCCAGAATGAATTTCTTTATCTCCTTTGAATTACCCTGAAGCTCAGGAAATGCATCTGAGAAACAGAAGCGAAATAGTTTTGAATTTAAAAAGGCAACTAAATAATACAGTTTTTCACCAGATAGAATGAAACACTTATCATTTAGATAATGACCGTCTAAATCTAAAGTAAATGGTAAAAACTTAGTCATATTGGGATATACTATCTTTTCTTTATTAAAGTCCTCTATATACGCACAGTTTCGCAAATGATAAAGCGAAATCCCCTTATCAGCTCTTTTTGTTAGTTTGGTGATATATTTGTCTAAATGTTTTTTTATGGCGGGATATTTATCAATGTTTACTGGTGGAACTCCTTTTTCTTTGACCCCATTGTGAACATTTAAAAGCCACAAATCACCAAAATCACACAAGTATTTCTTTATGTCACGACCTCTTAAAATTGGCTTAATTAAATCAGCAGATTTAGCATCTTCTTCAATTAGTTTTTCTTTAAT
>DASQZP010000677.1:0-5638 GCA_035638655.1 Bacteroidales bacterium | reverse complement strand
GAATCAAAAACATGTCGATATTAGTTTAAGTTTATGTTCTAAGTTTGAGTTTAAAAGTGGAGAAGAGAAGCCTGTCGTATCAAAGAACTTAGCGGAAACAAAATGCAAAGAAATATTGCGGGAAGCAAGAGAATAAAGAGAAAATTACCGTTGAAAACCGGTAGCGACTGTACGTTCGCGCCAGAGAAGTTTAATCCAGGAAAACCCAGACAGAATTCAGAAATATTTCAGAAACGAAGCCTCAAAATTTATTACTTATCATAAGTGGCAGTTAAGTTTTCATAATCTATTACAGCCTGTAATACCTGAAACAGGGCATTTAAATAGGATTGCTGTTTCATATTCATATCCAGTTCGGCATTCAATACATCACCCAAATTGGCGAGGCCGGTCTTATAATCCTTGATAGCAATCTGGTAATCAGATCCGGCAATTTGAAAATCGCTCTTTTGCACATGGGCAGATTTCAACGAAATATCAATCTTATTTTTTAATATCTGAGCCTGGCGGTCAATGGTATTTTCCAGTGTTTGTTTTTGGCGGCTAAGCTTATCCCTGGAAATCAGCAGCGATTCTTTTTCCCTGCTTTTACTAAGCCCGTCAAATACCGGAAGCTTCAGTCTTACACCTACATAGCTCTGTTTATGCCATCGTAAATCATGCTGAAAGGGCTGAAAAACAGCATCATAATATTGGGTGCCTACAAATCCATAGGCATTCAGCGAGGGCAGGTATTCTTTTTTAACCCTGGCCTGCTGAGCATAATTAAGATCCAACTGAAGTTTTACTGATTGATAGTCAGGTATCTTATTAATGTCATAAGGTTTGATATATTGTTCAAATTGCAAATCAGCTAAATTAAGAATTGATGAATCAACAATATTTAGTGTTTCATTATCAGGGTAATTCATTTTGATCTTTAATTCGTGCCGTGCGTTTTCTTTTGTAAGGCTATCGATCCTGACCTGCATCTTCCTGTTTTGCATTTTATTGATTGTACGCTGGTAATCCTGTTCAGTGATGAGGTTGTTTTTGTACCTTGATTTTGTAACCTCAGCCATTTGTAAATAAAGTTTATAAACAGCGGTAGAAAGTTTCAGGTTTTCTCCGGCCAGTAACACTTTAAAATAGGCTGCCTTTATGTTCAGCGCGGTATTCTTTCTGGTAGCCGTGAGCTGATTTTCGGCTACTTTTACCTGAATGCCCGAGGTATTGAGGTCAGCAAGCACGGATGGTGCCAGCAGAGGCTGGGTAATATTAATGCCTGCCTGTACAGCGTTCTTCGTGCCCATTTGTATTTCAAGCGGGGTATTATTTGGCTGTCCGAATGCCTCACCCGGCAGAATGCTCACCGGCAGATTGATGTTGTACCGGTAATCGGCAGAAGAAGTAATTTGAGGCAAATAGCCGCTGGCTGTGACTTTGGTTTGCATCTGCCGGTAGGAGATTTCTCCTGCGGCATTGATGACACTGGTATTATGCTGTAATCCATACTCGATAGCCTGGTCGAGGTCGTAAACAATTGTGTCCTGTGCGCTTACAGAATATGAAGAGATGAGGAGTATACAAATGGTTATTATTGTTTTTACTGGTTTCATAAGAGATCAGAATACTTTTGAGGGTTCAACATTTCGGATGCTCCGGGAGGCAAAATAGGCCCCTGAGAGTGAGATAAGCAGGGTAAGAAAAAAGAAGATTATCCATATAAACAAGGAAAATGAAAATTGTAAACCTGAATTTTCAACACCAATTCTGAAACCTTCGATGAAAAGGGCTCCGATAATAAATCCGATAACCGCTATAATAAAGGCCTGCAGCAGAATAAGGCGGCTGACATATTTGCGCTCAGTGCCAATTGCTTTCATGGTTGCGTAATCATCAATCCGGTCAATTGCCGCTGAATAGAGGGTTAAACCAATGATGACGCCACCGGCTATAATGGCAAAGATTATCAATGAGCCTACCGATTGACCAATGCCACCGTCCTTAAGTATTGTTTTTACTGTCTGTTTGCTTAAATCATCTCTTGTCCATGCTTTTACTCCTGTTAAATTGCTGTTTATTTGATTAACAATTTTGGTTGCCGGGGTTCCGCTGGCAGGCTGAACAAGATAAGCGCTTACCCGGTTGGCTGGAAAATTACCTAAAGTTGCGGCCAGTGAGAGGTCGGTAAAAATATAGTTTGCCCCGAAACCCCTGGCGCCTTTTGTAAGTACCTGCAATTCCAGGAGATGACCACTTATCTCAACCTGATCGCCCACATTGAGTTTTCCCAGGTTGCGGAGATCAAAAACATCAGCGGCAATGGCACCATGACTGAGGAGGTCACTTTTTTTCCCTTTCGCAATATTCCAGGGTCCACCAACAAATGCTGGTGCCTGTGAACCAATTATCTGTACAGGTGTGGTTTTTCCATTTTGCAGCTTCATGGACGACCCACTAATTATCAGTGGATAAATGTTCTTGATCCCATTTATTGATGAGAGTTCAGCACCTTTGCGCGTATCAATCGGAGTAAGATTATTGGCGTCTTTCACATTTTCTCCCACTACCCATATCTGAGCCGTGGAATTGTCCACGATTGAAGACATCAGGCTGGTTAGAAACATGAAGATACCTGTTTGCTGTCCGATCAGGAAAATCGCCACTATCACGCCCACCATAGCTCCGATCGTCTTTGACTTGTCGTAAATCATAAACCGGTATGCTATTTTGATCATTCCGTTTCATTTTTGAGGTTAACAATAACATTTACCCGCTCACCCACCAGCACCTGACGATTCATCCTGTCAATTTTAACACGTATTTCCCTGACCCGGCGATCGGTAAATTCAGAAGGTTTTTCTGAGAATATTGATTTTTGGCGAAGTCCCGGTGATGCATAAACAATATGTCCTTCAGCAATCGTATCATTTCTGCCATAGGGGATAATATCCGCCTTTTGACCCGTCTTAATAAGAGGTGCATACAACTCATCTATTTCAGCTTTAACACTCAACGGACCGTAATCGGAAAATTCACCAATTACCTGGTAAGCAGTCACCGGATCTCCCTGCACAACATCTAACTTATAAATCACACCGTTAACGGGAGCAGTAATGAAGTATTTTGATAAATTTATCCGGCTTTTTTCAAGATTTACGCGAAGCGATTTTAGTCGTTTCTTTTCAGTCTCATTATTTGATAAGGCCGACTGAAGATTAATTTCAGCCTGCGAATAAGCCAGTTTTGCATCATCCAGCTTTTGTTTGCTTTCTGAGTTGTCCTCATAAGCATTTTTGATCCTTTCAAAATAAGTTTTTTTATTATCCAGCTGATCACGCGCGAGTTGAATTTTTATTTCAGCAGTTTTTATTATTGATTCCCGGGTTTGAATATCTGCAATTAATTTAGCAATATCCGCTTTTTCTGACTTATGCTCCAGCACAATCAAAGTATCATGAGCGTGTACGCTATCACCTTCATTCTCCATAATTACATCCACAACGCCATTGGTTTGGGCAGTAAGTCTGATCAGATCATGCAAGGGCCTGATCTGTCCGAAACCCGATACAATTTCCACTGAATCCATATTCATCTGTGAATTATTGGCTTGATTATCAGAAGATTTATCTGAACTGCAGGCCATCAGATACAGAATCATCAGACCAACTGTTGTACCTTTGATAATTCTCTTTTTCATAAAATATTGATTTAGTTGTATTTATAAGGTTTTATTCTGGATGTATCCTTTATCAGCTTAGTGCAAATAGCATATTTCAAACAAAATCTAATTGCGTATGGTGCCGTCAATCACTTTTATGATCCGGTCAGCATAAGGTTCAAGTCTCTGATCATGAGAAACAACAATTACTGCTTTGCCGTCATCAGCAGTTTTTCTAAGTTCTTCCATAACCACTTTTAGAGATTCACCATCAAGTGAAGCCGTTGGTTCGTCACAAAGAACGAGGCCCGGGTTGGTTACCAGTGCGCGAGCAATGGCAATACGCTGCTGTTGCCCTCCGGAAAGTTCTGCAGGGAAAGCATGGAGTTTATCTTCTAAGCCCACTTTTTTAATCATTGAAACTGCAGCATTCGCGGCCTTTCCGGAATTACCCAATACCAGTCTGGCGGGGAATTCTACATTTTCCTGTATGGTGAGCGGTTTGATCAGGTTAATATTCTGAAAAACAAATCCAATATTATGCAATCTTAACGCTGTCTTTTCTTTATCTTTCAGTGAGCTAAGCTTATTTCCCATGATTATTATTTCACCTGAGGTAGGGCTGGTAATTCCACCAAGTAACAGCAGCATGGTGGTTTTTCCTGAACCTGAGGGACCTATCACAAGGATGAGTTCATTTTTATTTACAGTAAGAGAGGTGTCTTTTAAAGCAGTAAGCTCTTCATTTCCACTTGGATATACTTTTTTAACATTTATAAGTTCCGCTATGTTTGACATATTCCTCAATGGTTTGAAAAATGACATTCATACTAAAGAAAATATACCTGCATGAATTTTACTTTTGTATATTAGATGATATACTGTCAGTTAAACCATTAAAGCAATGAATTGTTGAATGATTTAGGAAATTTCAGGAAAATATACAGGGAAATTATCTGGAAAAAAAGGAAGTGGTAAAATCTATAGAACAGGATTGGTAGCAAAAAAATACATCATGCACCATTTTCAGAATAGTGCATGATGTAATTAGTGTCTGTCCATAATGTCCGATAACTGCGTTATTACAAAAATTTTAATTCCTCATATACATTAGTATACTGCGGATTAAAATTTTTGCACGCCTTGTTCTCGAACATTTTGATCCAGACACTTGCGTTTATTGACAGACGCAAATTATATAACACATTATCTTCCCGGAACCATCCGGTTTTCAATCAGCCTGTTATTATATTGCTGGATAAAAGCTTTCATAAATTTCATCATGGTGGCAGTCTGTTCGGGATGCTGATCCATGATATTGGCACTCACCTGGCGGTCATTAACCACATTATACAACTCGAGTGGTTTATTGCCATCTGATATCAGCAGATAATTGTTTAAAAACAAGCGATACGTACCATTCAAATAATTAATTGTGAAATTTGGCCGGCGTGTATGAAAAAGATCCTTTCCAAAAGCCACATAATCTTTGTCATAACCCAGGTAATCCAGAATGGTTGGCATAATATCAATTTGCTGGGCGTTTGTAACCGAATCGATACCTACTAAATCACTGCCCGGTTTATAGAATATGATGGGAATTGAAAAATAGCCCACATTATTTTTATATTCCGGTCGCTGGTTTAATGATACATGATCGGCTGTAATAACAAAAAGCGTGTTTTTGAACCAGGGCATCTTGCTGGCTGTCTGAAAAAAGCGTCGCAGCGAATAATCAGTATACCGTATACATTTCTGCAATGGGAAATCATCCCCTTTAAAACGATCCTTGTATTTCTCCGGGAGTTTAAACGGATGATGAGAAGACACGGAGAAAAGAGCAGCGACAAATGGTTGTCTGAACGTGTCGAGTTGTGCAGCATAATACTGCATAAATGGCTCGTCCCAGATGCCCCAGATTCCATCGAAATCAGCATTATTGTTGTATTCATCTTTACCATAATATTCATCAACACCTATAATATTGGTAAATGC
>DASQZP010000676.1:0-2846 GCA_035638655.1 Bacteroidales bacterium | reverse complement strand
GTACATGAGGTTTGGTGGGAAATGGAGGATCAATTAATTAATCCAGAGGGATTTCTTGAAAATAGATTTATTAATTATCCTGATTATATATTTACATATTCTGAAAAATTTATTCCATATTTACAAAAGAAATATAGATTGGACACTAGTATTTATCCTTTGCCCAATTACCCATCGACTGATGATCTTAAGAATAGAATCGATAAGTTAACATTTATACCAAGTTATAAATTTCCAAATAATTATAGACTTAAGGTAGTTTTTGCTGGGAGGATTATCCCTAATAGTGGACTTTATTCATTTATACAAGTCATGAGATACTTTGAAAATATTGAATTGCATGTTTATGGGTATCATTCTCAAAATTCACGAAAGAGAATCAATAATATTATCTATAAATATAAATTGGATGATAGAGTTTACTTTCACGATCCTGTTGCCTCTGCAAATATATTGAAAGAATTGCAAAAGTATGATGTAGGAATAATTTTATATAAGAAAGGTAATAAAACAATTAATTATAAAACTTTTAGTTCTACTAAACTTTATATGTATTTTCACGCTGGGCTACCTGTTATTTGCACAAAGGTCGAATCATATTTGAAAGATTTTGAAAAATATAACTTTATGTATTGGGTTGATTGGGATAATATTATATCACTAAAAAATTCTATCAGAAAAATATATAAGGAATCTAATGAAAGTTTTTTACATAAAAAAAATGAATGTTTGAATGTATCAAACAAAATGATATGGGAATGCAACGAAGGCATTTTAAGACAAGTATATAATGAGTTTGGTATAAAAACCGCGAATGAACGCAAATAAACGCTAATTGTAAATAATTAATAAGGAAAATTTGCAAGATTATGGTAGAATATTTCGAATATACCAAGAATTCTTATTAATTTAATAAAAGAGTATTCGCTCGATACTTTTTAGAGTGCACTCATATAATAATTATAACGGATCTTGAAATTATGCGAATATTGATAACTGGGGGATCAGGATTTATTGGTACTAACTTTATTGAGAAAATTAAGTTAAATAATAATGAAATCTTAAATATTGATATTAAAAAGCCAAATATAATTGAACATCATAAATATTGGTTAAAATGTAACATATTAGATAAAAGTTACCTAAATAATGTAATAACTCAATGGAATCCTGATTATGTATTACATTTAGCAGCTAATACATCTACAGAGGGTAATTCTTTGGAAGATTATAAAGAAAATACTGTTGGGGTAGAAAATTTGCTTTCAATACTCGCAGGTTTGGAATCAATAAAAAAAATTATAATTACATCATCACAATATGTGCATCAAAAAAACGAGCAGCCTATATCGGATACGGATTTTTTTCCTTATACAGTTTATGGTGAAAGCAAAAAAATTACAGAGCTCAAAGTTCGTAACTATTCTAATCAATTGCCTTGGACTATTATTCGTCCTGTAAATATATGGGGACCTTATTCAGAAGTATATGCCGAAAATTTGTGGAGAATTATGAATGAAGGATTATACGTTCACCCGGGGAAACAAAAAGTTATAAGATCTTATGGTTATGTTGGTAACGTTGTAGACCAAATATATAAACTATTTTATATTGAGCCAGAATTGACTAATGAACAAGTATATTATGTTGGAGATAAGCCAATAAATCTTTTGGAACTGGTTAATAAATTTTCGAATGCAATTAATGGTAACAATATAAAAATAGTTCCACGAATCATAATTAAAATTTTAGCTGAATTTGGTGCAGTACTAGCAAAAATAAACGTAAATTTTCCTATGAATCGTAATAGATATGAAAATATGATATATGATAATCCGGCTCCTATGGAGAAAACATTTGCATTGTTAGGTAAACCACAAATTAGTATAGATGAAGGCGTAGAAAAAAGTATAAATTGGTATAAGAATGTTTATTTGGAAGATAGGTAAAAAAAGGGAGTTATTGTGAAAAAAGCAGTAGTATGTGGTGCTGGCGGATTTATCGGTAGCCACTTGGTTAAAAGGTTGAAATCAGAAGGATTCTGGGTGAGAGGGGTTGATTTAAAGTACCCCAAATTTGCCCCGACAGAAGCAGACGATTTTTTAATTGGTGATTTAAGAGATCCGGCAGTGTGCCGAGCAGTTGTTGATCAACATTTTGATCAAATCTACCAATTAGCAGCCGATATGGGCGGCGCAGGGTTTGTCTTTACCGGCGACAACGATGCTGATATTATGCACAATTCAGCTCTTATTAACTTGAATATGCTTGAAGCAGCACATAAAAGAAATGCAGGTAAAATTTTCTATTCATCCTCGGCTTGTATGTACCCTGAATACAATCAGGAAGATCCGGATAATCCAAAAACGGCAGAAGATTCTGCTTATCCAGCTAACCCGGACAGTGAGTACGGATGGGAGAAGTTATTTAGTGAACGCTTATATCTGGCGTTTCAGAGGAATTATGGGATGGATGTCCGCATTGCGCGGTTTCACAACATCTTTGGTCCGGAAGGATCCTGGCGCGATGGACGGGAAAAAGCTCCGGCTGCATTCTGTCGCAAGGTAGCCATGACGGAAAATGGTGGCGAGATCGAGATGTGGGGCGACGGAAAACAGACCCGGTCGTTTTTATATATCGATGAGTGTCTCGAAGGCGTACGAAGGTTAATGGAATCAGACTTTACTGGTCCGGTCAACATAGGTTCTGAAGAAATGGTTACCATAAACAAGCTGGCCGAAATCATTATGAATATCGCTGGTAAAAACCAGTCGATTAAGCATATCCCTGGTCCGCTTGGCGTCCGCGGTCGGAATTCAGATAACACCTTGATCAAGGAAAAACTG
>DASQZP010000675.1:0-2590 GCA_035638655.1 Bacteroidales bacterium | reverse complement strand
ATGCGCGAGACGTTAACTACAAGCCTTTGAGTGAAGTGCAAAGAATTAACATTCGTAATATAACAAAAGTGTTTAAGCCCTTCCCTACTCGCATTCCCTTCGCTTAAACACATTTGTTCTTGCATGTTAACGGCTGGATTGATTAAAAAATGATAAAAAAGTAAAATGATTTTTAGAGCTACGAAAAAAGTATTAATCTTTCTAAAATAAGACCTGAGAAATTGGATACCGAGCCAAAAGAAATTCTACCCGGAGAATGATATGTGGATTTGATTTCACTTGGTAAACCGGGAAAGTTCGTACAACATTTTCTGCATAATGGCACAATGATTTCAATAATTGCTCCGGGAAAATCATTAAATAAAACCATCCCAATTTTTAAACAAAGATTGATAGGTTTTTTAAATCGCCATGGTTATTCTGCATTGATAGATAAGTTTGGAATCGATAATAACATTGTAATTTATACAACAAAAAGCAGATCAATGCTTGGATTACTCACTCAGTAAAACTGAATTCAGAGTATCACTGCATGGAAACTCCGGAAAATTATGAGATAAATTATGATTATTTAGAAGATCTGTACCTTGATTTTCCACTAAAAGATATGAAGGATAAAAAGAACTATATTTGGGCTTATCGGTACATGGAAAATTTGATAAATAAAAATGAAAATTATTAATTTTAACATGGTTAATTTTATTGTGTAATATTATCTTTCGCTTCGCTGCAAAGCCCATCCTTTAATCACAACGCACAAGCCAGACAATTAAAGGAAGCGCTTTACAGCCCTTCAGCGCAACCTGATGGTAATACAAAATAAAAAAGGCCAGTAGTTAACAGCGCATCATAAGTAATAGCTATGGTTACGGGTATTCTAAGGTTTCGTTTTACGTATTTTCTTATCAGCATTCTGATAGGTAAGATGCCTCGCAAACCGCTACTACTCATATGCGCAGGACGTTAACTACAAGCCTTTGAGTGATGAGGATTCAATAACCTAGTGCAACAGATCTAAATATTAGATTTGTTGTCATGAAGAAGAAAAAGTATACAAGATTAAGTGAAAAAGAAAGAATTCAAATTGAGAGTTATTTGCTTGTTCACAAAACGGTAACTCAGATAGCTGAGTTACTAAACAGACCAAAATCAACTATTTCCAGAGAAATAAAAAGGTGTAAATCATTGCCCGGTAAGTGGTACTCAGCAGATCAGGCGCATTGGCATGCAGTGTTTCGAAACCGACTTAAACGTATCGATTCAAAGTTATCTCAGGATAAAATGCTTAGAGATTATGTCATTAAAAGGTTAAAACAGAAATGGTCGCCTGAGCAGGTAGCAAACCGGATTAAACGAGAGTATCCCTTAGATCCAAACATGAGAATCTCTTATGAATCCATTTACAAGTATATTTACTTTGAAGCCCAGGAAGACCTTAAAAAGCAACTGGTCCAATGCTTAACCTATAACAAACCTAAAAGGCACTCTGGGGCTAAAAGAAGTATATACATGGGCAAAATACCTGGAAGGATTACCATTGAGCAAAGACCTGAAGAAATCACTTCTCGTAAAGAAGAAGGACACTGGGAAGGAGACTTGGTTATTGGTAAAGGACAAACCAGTGCTATTGGAACATTAGTAGAAAGAAAAACAAGATATACCATTATTGTCCCTTTAAAATCTAAAAAATCAACCCATGTGGTCAATGCCTTTGCTAATGAGCTATTAGCGCTACCTGAAAACTTTAGAAAATCGCTCACCTATGATAATGGTATTGAAATGACTAAACACAGACTTTTTACACAAATAACCAAGATGAACGTGTATTTTGCACACCCCTACTCCTCTTGGGAAAGAGGTACTAATGAGAATACTAATGGTTTAATTAGACGGGTATTTAAGAAGAAAACCGATTTTAACAAGGTGCTGGACTTCCAGTTAAAAGAGCTACAAGAGAGTCTGAATACTCGTCCAAGAAAGATATTGAACTGGAAAACACCTCAAGAAAAACTACTCGAACTATGCGCATAATCAAGGAAACAACTATAAATCACTATATAATATTTTTTCTTTCGAAAGGCCTCTCAAAACTAGTTAGGAGGTTTTTTGAAAGAAAAAATATCACTTCCAGAACTATTACTTCTGAAAATAATTTTAAATTGCATCTATTGTTAAACACAATTTGTTGCACTAGACCCTTGAATCCAAGCTTAACGAACATTTAAAACAGATAGATATGAAATACAATGGTTCAATTGACATCAACAAGCCACAATCTAAAGTGGCAGAATTATTTGCTGACCCTAAAAACTTAAGGGAGTACCAAGACGGGTTTCAGAAAAAAGAATTGGTAAGCGGACAGATGGGACAGGAAGGTGCTGTTTCAAAAATGTATTACAAATACGGAAAACGGGATATGGAATTAATAGAGACCATCACAAAAAACAACCTTCCAAACTCGTTTGATGCGTTCTATCATCATAAGCATATGGACAATACTATGAAGTGCAAGTTTGTCCCACTCGATGACAACAAAATCCGATATGAATATGAATTTGAGTATACCCGAATAAACTGGGTAATGCCTAAA
>DASQZP010000674.1:0-28551 GCA_035638655.1 Bacteroidales bacterium | reverse complement strand
GGCATATTCTCAAAAATCAAATTTCATGTATAAAAATCTCAGTTGAAAAGTTCTCAATTGAGACAGGAAGGATTTGTTTTTTGTCTTTGTTGTATAGGTAATTAATGCTAATTTAGCTCCTTCGCAATGAACAAAATATTCAACATATCAGGTCTGATCGTATTGCTTTCCCTTCTTTTGGGAGTGAAAAGTGCGTTTGCACTTTCTGCTTCTGATAATTTAAATGTTGAATTGTTTACTATTAACAATGGATTATCCCAAACACGGGTAAATGCCCTTCTTCTTGACTCAAAAGGGTTTCTTTGGGTTGGTACTCAGGATGGACTAAACAGGTTCGATGGTTATAATTTTAAAGTATTCAGGCATCAACCATTAGATTCCAGCTCAATTTCAAATAATTTTATCAATTCAATTACTGAGGATAGTAAAGGTAATATTTGGATCGCAACAAATAATGGACTTAATCGCTATAATTCGTCATCAGGAGATTTTACACGGTATTTGAACAGTCAAAATGATCCGGCTTCTATTATTAATAACCAGGTTTACTATGTATATGCCGACAGCAAAGGGTATATCTGGGTTAAAACACTGGAAACACTTGAAAGATTTAATCCTTCTAACGGAAAATTCACCCATTTTAAACACTTCAATGATGCTTTGAATTTTATTTCAGGGAGTAACTATTTTTCAATTTTAGAGGATAATCAGGGATTCATTTGGGTAGGCACAAAGGACGGTTTGAATCGGTTCAATCCGGTTACTGAAACTTTTAAACGATATGCACACCAGGAAGGTAACACAATTAGTCTCAGTAATAACAAGGTAAAGTCTGTTTTCCAGGATAAGAGCGGGGTTTTATGGATTGGAACTGACGATGGCCTCAACAGATTTAATCGTTCAACTGAGAGTTTTACCCGCTTTTATATTAACAGCAAAGATGGGAAGCTTAATGATGCAATTAATGTCATTACGCAGGATAAGGAAAATTTTCTGTGGGTAGGTACAAATGATGGTTTTTATGAATTTAATAAAGACAAATTGAAATTCAAAAAATATACTGAGCTTCCATTTAAAAACAACTTATTAACTCCAACTTATGTATCCTCAATTATCCGGGATCATTCCGATATTTTCTGGATCGGTTGTCTGCAAGGACTCTTAAAAATTGATCTGAAAGGACAAAAATTCAAATTGTATCGTCGTAATAGTCTGGGGAAACCTGATTTTTCAAGTAATATTATAGGTGCTCTTTTTACCGAAAATGATAAAAAAATCTGGATTGGTACATGGGGAAATGGTTTGGATATTTACAACAGGGAAAGCGGACAGGTCCTGCATTATAACTCCGAAAACAAAAATCCGGACAGGAGGATCAGTGACAATACGATTCATGTAATATTCAGAGATAGCCGGAATATTATTTGGGTAGGAACAAATAGTGGTGTTAATGTCTATGACAGGAAAAACGGGAGATTTTCTCTTTTTTGCAATGTATATCCTGAAATCGCTTGTGGAATTTTCAGAGATAACAGAGTTTTTTCGGTAGCAGAAGATACTGATCATAATTTATGGTTTGGAACCAGTCATGGATTGCATCTTTTTCGGAGAAAACAGAAGAATCTGATTAGTTATTATCAGCTGAAACATAATGATTCAACACTGCAGCTTGGTCCTGTTTATTCTGTAATTCAGGGTGTAAATGGTTTTTTGTGGCTCGGAACTAATAAGGGACTTATCAAAATGAATCCCGGGACTGGCTCGTATCAGGTTTTCAGGAAACCACAAAGATTTGATAAAAACGGTCTCAGCTCCAACAGTGTATATTATCTTTTGCAGGATCATAAAGATCGTTTGTGGGCTGGTACTGCAGCCGGACTGAATAAAATGGTAAATGACACCGGGGCATTTAAAGTGTATACTGAAAGCAATGGATTACCCAATAATTTAATATATAATATTTTTGAAGATAATTCCGGCAAACTTTGGATGAGCACCAACAGGGGCATTTCATGTTTTAGTCCGGAAATCGAAAAGTTTACAAATTATGATCTGGAGGATGGATTACAAAGCTATGAATACAATCTCGGAGCTGGATTCTTAAGTAAATCCGGGGAAATGTTTTTTGGAGGTATCAACGGATTTAATTCCTTCTTTCCTGATTCTTTGAGTAAAAATAATTTTGTACCACCGGTAGTCATTACACGAATTCAAATTACTGATGAGAAAGGTGAAAGAGAACTAATTGGGTCTGATCTTAAAAAAATCATTCTGCCCTATACTACAAAGTTGCTGACAATTGACTTTGCTGCACTTGATTTCACCTACCCGGAAAAAAATAATTATGCTTACATGTTAAGCAGTAAAGATCTGCAATCGGGATGGATAGACCTTAGTAACCGACATTATGCATCGTTTTCTAATCTTCCTCCCGGTGAGTATCTTTTTAGAGTTAAAGGGTCAAATAATGATAATGTCTGGAATAATACCGGAACCAGTATTTCAATAGTAGTTGAGGCTCCGCTGTGGAAAACAAGAAAGGCATATTTCATTTATGTTTTATTAATTCTGGGATTTTTATTTCTTTTTTACCAGTATCGTACCCGTAGTCTAAGATCAGCCAACAGGATTCTTCGCGAAAAAGAACTGGTCTCTCTCGAGGTTGCGAGACAAAAAGAATTATTGGCGATTAAAAATAAAAATATTACTGACAGTATAAATTATGCACGTCGTATCCAGGAGGCAATGATGCCTTCAAAGAAATTATTTGCTAAACTCCTTCCTGAGTCTTTTATTTTGCATAAACCCAAAGACATTGTTAGCGGAGATTTTTACTGGATAAATGAGAATAATCATGGTAAAATCTTTGTTGCAGCTGTTGACTGTACCGGTCATGGTGTTCCGGGTGCCTTTATGTCAATCATTGGATTTGAGCTATTCAGAAAAATTACATACAATGAGGGTATTGAAGACCCGGGGGCAATACTGCAGGCACTTAATGAAGATTTTGGTGAAATCTTCAAGGATGAAGATACAACATTAAGAGATGGAATGGACATCGCTTTCTGCGTTTTTGATACGCAAAAAAACACACTGGAATTCGCAGGGGCTTTTAATCCTCTCTATATAATCAGAGAAAATAAGATCATTGAGGTCAAAGGGGATCGTTCCTCCGTTGGGCTTAATAATGCAGAGGAACCAGATCAGCAGTTTACTACACATACATTTGACCTGCATCCTGATGATATGATTTATATTTTTACAGATGGTTATGCAGATCAATTCGGCGGGCCGGAAGGAAAAAAATATAAATATCGCCGTTTCAGACATCTTTTGCTAACTATCCACGAATACACTATGGCCGAACAACTTGAAATACTGAATGATTCTTATGAAAGCTGGAAAGGGGCATTGGATCAGGTAGATGATATCCTCGTTATTGGAATTAAACCAGGCTTTAAATAGCTCTCCATATAAGTGTAATATCTACATTTATATATGTTTGAATTCCAAAAAATCAGTATTTTTTATATTTTTGTTGCCTCATATATTGGGAAAGGAATATTTGTTCCCGACTTTTTGGGATCTAGATAGAATCTGTCAATAAAGTTCAAGTGTCTGGATCAAAATGTTTGAGAACAAAGCCTGTTCCGTTCTAAACGGGAGTGTACAAAAATTTTAATCCGCAGTATACTGGTGTATATGAGGAATTAGAATTTTTGCAATAACGCAGTTATCGGACATTATGGACAGACACTGGATAAAACCCTGGAAATTCTAATTAAAAATAAAATATGGATAGAAATGTAGTGTTACGTGCAGCAGATAATATAAGAATTCTGTCTGCAGCAATGGTTGAGAAAGCAAAATCGGGACATCCCGGTGGTGCTATGGGAGGTGCCGATTTTGTAAATGTACTTTACAGCGAATTCTTGAATTATGATCCCTCTGACATGGAGTGGCCATTCAGAGATCGGTTTTTTCTGGATCCGGGTCATATGTCGCCCATGCTGTATTCAATTCTGGCCCTTACAGAAAATTATACTATGGAAGACCTGAAAAATTTTCGACAGTGGGACAGTATTACACCGGGGCATCCTGAGTTGTTGCCATCGAAAGGGGTTGAAAATACCAGTGGTCCGTTGGGACAGGGACATACAATGGCTGTTGGTGCGGCTATAGCTGAGAGATTTTTATGTGAAATATTTGTAGAATGGATGTCTCATAAAACTTTTACCTTCATTTCTGATGGAGGTGTTCAGGAGGAGATTTCTCAGGGAGCTGGACGGTTGGCAGGGTACCTGGGCCTTAATAACCTGATTATGTTTTATGATTCAAATGATATCCAGCTTTCTACAGAAACCGATAAGGTTACAAACGAGGATACAGCAAAGAAATATGAGGCATGGGGATGGAATGTCCTCACGATTGAAGGAAACAATATTGAAGCGATCAGAGGAGCTTTAAATTCTGCAATTGAAGAAAAAGGCCGGCCTACCCTGATCATTGGAAGGACTATAATGGGTAAAGGTGCCCTTACTGAAACGGGCGAAAATTTTGAACGTCAGACTTCTACACACGGAATGCCGCTAGGAGAGGCCGGCGCGTCTTTTACTAAAACTGTCGAAAATCTTGGCGGTGACCCTGAAAATCCTTTTCTAATCTTTGATGAGGTAAAAGAATATTTCAATGAAATCAGGGAAAAGAAGATTGAGGCTGCTAAGCAGAAGAAGCAATTGCAGGCCGAATGGGAAAAAAAGAATCCTGAGTTAGCTGCCAAATTGCAACATTATCTGTCAGACAGAGCTCCTGAAATCAATTATGAAGAAATTGTTCAAAAACCGGGTGTTGCAACCCGTGCTGCATCGGGAGCAGTGTTGTCTCATTTTGCCAAAGAGGTCGAAAACATGATTGTAATGTCTGCTGATCTCTCAAACAGTGACAAAACTGATTCTTTTTTAAAAAATACCCATCAGTTCCGTCGGAATGATTTTTCCGGATCTTTCCTGCAGGTTGGAGTTAGTGAATTAACAATGGCTGCCATTGCAAATGGCATGGCTTTACATGGCGGTGTGATACCCGTTTGTGCAACGTTTTTTGTTTTTTCTGATTATATGAAACCTGCTGTTCGCCTTTCTGCATTAATGGAACTTCCTGTAAAATTTGTGTGGACTCACGATGCTTTCAGGGTTGGAGAAGACGGACCAACTCATCAGCCTGTTGAGCAGGAAGCGCAGATCAGGTTGCTCGAAAAGCTGAAGAATCATAAAGGACACCAGAGTATGCTCGTGCTAAGACCGGCAGATGCTGTTGAAACCAGTGTTGCATGGAAAATTGCAATGGAAAATACCAATACTCCCACTGCACTTATTCTTTCAAGACAGGGCATTAAGGACCTGCCGGTTGAAGATGGTTCTACAAGATATAACGATGCCCTGCAGGCTGAAAAAGGAGCATACATTGTTCAGGAAGACAATAATTCACCCGATATAGTGCTGGTTGCAAATGGCTCTGAAGTTTCCACTCTCGTGGAAGGAGCCGTACTACTCCGGAAAGAGAAAGGGCTGAAGGTCAGGGTGGTGTCTGCAATTTCGGAAGGGCTTTTCCGGCAGCAATCCTCAGATTATCAGCTTTCTGTTATCCCGGATAATGTACCGGTACTGGGACTGACAGCCGGATTACCTGTAACTATGCAGGGACTTGTTGGCCCGCTGGGTAAATCTATAGGTATGGAATCCTTTGGATTCTCGGCCCCTTACAAAGTGCTTGATGAAAAACTGGGTTACACCGGAGAAAATGTATATGAACAGGCACTGAAATTACTGGCCAAATAAGAATTTTACAAAATTTCAGATTGCTTTTCTTTAGGAAAGTTTGAATATAGAATCTATTAAAGCGTTTCCGGCTAAAAATCGGAAACGCTTTTCTTTTATTAAATGTGTTCCCATATATTAATTCCTTAATTGCAATGGTTCTTTATTCGGAATGATAAAAAAATGTATTTGTTGTCATTTAGCAACTCCTTCAGTGCATATAGAAAAGATTTATTATTTAAATTTAAAACCAAAAAAATACAATATGGAAATTATCAAATGGGTAGATACATACTCAGTCGGTGTGGAGGAGATCGATAATCAGCATAAAAGGCTTGTAAAGATACTTAATGAACTTTATAGTGCTATGTCTGTAGGGAAAGGTCGCGATATTCTGGAAAGAATTCTGGGTGAACTAACAGACTATGCAGTGCAGCATTTTTATATTGAGGAAAAAAAGATGATGGTCAATGGATACCCTGAATATAAAGATCATAAAAAAAAACATGGCGATTTTGTTGATAGAATTCAGGATTTTAAAAATCAGTATACGAAGGGTAACAGTAAAATTACAATTGAACTGGTAAATTTTCTTAAGGACTGGCTTGTTAATCACATAACGACTGTGGATAAGCAGCTGGGTGATTTCCTGTTGGAAAAAGGAGCATAAAATAAACTTCCTTTTTTTAATTAACTTCAGTAAATAATAAAAAAAGGATAGCGCATTAAATAAGTATATTATTTTTAAACTTGTGATTTTTTGAGTGAAAGGTAATGTTCGTTTGTAATTATTAATTACTGCTGAATACAGAATGTTTCCCGGCGAATATGTATCATTTAATGATTATTTTTCGTTATATCAATCAAAAATCATGAGCATTAGCTAAAAGGTACCTAAACCAAACCTATGAAATGCATATTAACCAAAAGTTATTAAATATTAGTGTGGCCTTAAAATATTTTTTTGCACTGATATTATGGATAGTACCGATGCTATTGGGTGCGCAAACCAGAAATGATGCAGAGCCACCTAATACTCGCATTTTATTTGTTTTTGATGGATCCCAAAGCATGGCGGGTATTTGGAACAAACATCCCAAAATAGATATTGCCCGCTCGATACTTATTCATATGGTTGACAGCCTGGAACAACTTAACAATGTTCAGCTTGCCTTGCGCGTATATGGTCATCAAAGTCCTGTTCCTCCTCAGGATTGTCATGATACAAGACTTGAAGTACCTTTTGGACCTCATAATTCCCTGGCAATTAAACAAAAACTCAGATTTATTACCCCCAGGGGAACTACTCCCATTGCTTACTCACTTGAACAGGCAGCGAACGATTTCGAGGAATGTGAAAACTGTCGCAACATTATTATCTTAATTACTGATGGAATTGAAGCCTGCGAAGGTGATCCCTGTGCTGTTTCAGATATGCTTCAGCGTAAGGGCATAGTTTTAAAGCCTTTTGTTATTGGTATTGGTATGGATGAAGATCTTAGCCAGACCTTCGATTGCATGGGAACTTACTATAATGCACCCAGAGAAGAAAAATTCAAAGAAGTACTTGATGTTGTTATTTCTCAGGCGTTGGATGCTACTACGGCTCAGGTTAATCTGCTTGATGCAAACGGTTACCCGACAGAAACAAATGTAAACATGACCTTCTATGACAGGTTATCAGGTAAGATCCTGCGTAATTACATGCATACGCTAAATAACAAAGGTAATCCTGATACACTTATTCTGGATCCCATGGTTACTTATCGAATTGTGATTCACACAATACCTAAAGTTGTTATAGACAGTGCACGTGTATTACCGGGGAAGCATACAATTATTGCAGCAGATGCCCCACAGGGAACTTTACTGGTCACAACTGAAGGTTTGTCAAACCAGTATCGGGATATGCAATATATTGTCAGGCTCCATGGTAAAATGAATACATTAAACCGTCAAAAAATTGATGAAAAAGAAAAATATATTACTGGTTTATATGATCTTGAAATCCCAACAATACCCCAAATTAATATAGACAATATAGAAATAAAACAAAGTCATACAACAACCGTCAAAGTTCCCCGGCCTGGGATTGCAACCTTTTTAAAATCGTCTTCAGGATATGGGAGTTTGTACATAATGAGAAAAGGCAAAATGGAATGGGTGTATAACCTGAATACAGATGCCAGGAATGAAACCCTTATGTTACAACCGGGAAGCTATAAAGCTGTTTTCAGAGCAATGAATGCCAAGCAAACTGTATACACAATAGTACGATCATTTGATATTTGGTCAGGACGGTCATTGGTTATTGAATTCCACTAGAAAATAATTATCCACAGATTAAACCTTGCTTATAATTATTTATCTAATCATTTAAATACAGAAACTGCAGGTATCTCTCTGCAGGTTTTATTTATAATTCGGCAATGATGCTATTTTTTAGTTGATAAGGGAGTCTGCGAATGCCTGAATATACGGATAAAGAGTTACTTAAGCTTTTTAGAGAAAAGGATACCTCATATTATGCCTTTAATCTTATTGTACGCACATACCAGGAGCGACTTTACTGGCATATAAGACGTATCGTAACAGAACATGAAGATGCGGATGATGTTTTGCAAAATACTTTTATTAAAGTCTGGAAAGCACTCGGACAATTCAGGGAAGAGGCCGGGCTTTTTACCTGGCTGTTTAAAATTGCTACAAATGAGTCTTTAACATTCCTGAAGAAGAAAAAACGAAAACAACTTCTTTCTCTCAGGCTGGAAAAGGAATATAAAAATCAGTATGTCGAAAATAGTTTCTTTTCAGGTGATGAAATTCAGATTAAATTACAAGAGGCGATTCATAAATTGCCTAGAAAACAACAATTAGTATTTAATATGAAATATTTTGACGACATTAAATATGAAGAAATGTCAAAAATACTTAATACTTCAGTGGGTGCCTTAAAGGCTTCTTATCATCATGCAGTAAAAAAAATCGAAAAAGAGTTGGGAGGAGATTAAACCTTCACGGTGATTGATTGTCAAATAATTATAAAAATATGGCAATGAAAAAAATACGTAATAGCGATATTAAATTATCAGATCTTCAAAAAGATAATCCATTCAGTGTACCGGATGGGTATTTTGATACATTCCCTGAACGACTTATGAGGCAAGTGGTCAAAGAAAAGACAACATCGTTCTCCCAAAGGATGTTTCAGCTGGTAAGACCACAATTTGCACTGGCCGGAGGGCTGCTCCTCTTCGCTCTGATTGGTTATGTGGGTTTTAGTTTTTTACTTGATCATCAACCGGGTAAACAGGTATTGACAAGTACTGAAATAAACAGTGTACTGGAAACTGATCCTGCTTTTATCGACGAATATACCCTGATAGATGTGGTTGATGAGGATCAGATTAATTCGGAAACCGGTGAGTCAAATGAGGATGCATATGATGATCAGGTTGCTGATTATTTGATGGACCACGACATTGAAATGACAACACTTATAGAACAATTATAAAATAACTGGTATGAAAAGTAATACATTTATAGTAATCTCATTTATAATTCTTTTTTGTGTCCCGTCTCAGCAAGCACTTTCTCAAAATGGTGGCGGAAGGGGATACCAGGCAAAACTTGAGAGAATAAAGGCGCAAAAAGTTGCATTTTTTACCGAACATATAGGATTAACCCCTGCCGAAGCTGAAAAATTCTGGCCTGTTTATAACGCCTATCAGGCGAAAAAGGATCAAATTGCACTGGATAGAAGAAAAACTTTACGGGCTTATCATAATGATGAATTATCTGACAGAGAAATAGGAGAAATAGCAGATAAGTATATTCATTATCAGGTAGATGAAGCAAACCTGGATCAGGAATATCTGACTAAATTCAAAAAAATTCTGCCGGTTAAAAAAGTGATGGATATGTATATCGCCGAAAACCAATTTAAATACTATCTACTGAATCAGATAAGGGGAAGAGGCCCCGGACATGGATGGGGACCCGGACCGGCAAATCAGGATGACAATAACTTTAGATAGAGATTCTGCTTGTCTATATTGAAAGGTTCTTACAATACTGGTAATTCGTTTATCTGACCCCGTATTTGTCTTTTTTCATCAATAAATTACTAATTACATACAGAACAGAAATAAGTGCAAAAAAACGGGCTATACGTGAAATAAAATCACCATGAATCACATAAAAAGTTAACTTGTCATTAGCATCGAGCTGTGTGCTGATGGCTCCTCTTTTATTTCTGTCTAATTTTTTGAAAATTTCACCTTTCTGATTCACAAAACAGGATATACCAGTGTTGGCTGATCTGGCAATGCTTCTGCGGGTTTCAACTGCACGAAGGCTTGCAAGACGTAAATGTTGGAGAGAACCAGCCTGATTTTTCCACCACCCGTCATTGGTTATAATAAAAACATATCCGGCTCCTTTACGAACAAATCCGGAGATATATTCTCCATATGCTGATTCGTAGCAGATGACAGTTGCTGTTTCAGGAGATACTGCATTTTGATTAAATAACCCTTTATTCTCCTGAATAGCGTAACTACCTGTTTCTCCGCCCAAATCTATCATTAACTTTTGCATAAATCCAAAAATCCCTGGATAGGGGATCCTTTCTACTCCGGCTACAAGTTTATTTTTAAAATATACCTGTACTCTGTTAGAGGTATCAATAAGTAATGCTGAATTAAAGGTGACATAAGATTTTCCTTTATCAGGCATTCTTTTTGCAACCTGAGGTATTTTCTCATGATCTTTATATTGCTTGAATGCGATAGCACCAACAACAAATTTAACCTTTGGATGTGCCAATACAAATTCTTTGATGATATTTACCGAACTATTTGCTAATGGGTCATTGAGCCAAACGCTGCTGGTAATAGCAGTCTCAGGTGCCAGTACAAACTCAGTTGAAGGAGTTATCAATGAATCTGCCAAATGAATAAGTAAACCTGTTTGTTGCTCTGAAGGAATATCATCATATTTTTTATGAGGATCAATGTTGGGTTGTAAGACAACAATTTGATGAGGGTCCTCTGAATTTTTGTAATTCTTAAAACGGGTGAGTGAAGTGGTCATGGGAAAGCCTGTGATAATTATTGCCAGCAGTGAGCGCATCATAATATCTCTTGATGAACTTTGCAGCCGGTAATGTCTGATCACATCATATACAGCAAGGTTAACCAGTAATATCCATAAACTCCCACCGGCAATACCTGTATATTCATACCACTGAACAAATGGAATGTCTTTGGCAAGGCCGTTCCCAAGATTTAACCAGGGCCATGAGAGTTGGGAATGTATCGAATAGTATTCGAAAGTAAGCCAAAAGACCAGCAGACTAAAATAACCAAAACTGCGGCCAAGCAATCTTTTGGTAAAATGAAAAGCCCAAAAGACAAATGTCATCAGTGCGGAAGTGAAAATAACCGCTGCCAGCATGCCTGAAATTGAAACCTGGGCAATCCACCAGGTCGTTAACAGATTCCAGACGAAGAAGGTAAAAAACGAATAGGGAATTATTGAAAGTGTACCATAGTGATTTCTGTTTTTGTCCAGGTAGTCTTCAATAATTAATACAGGAATGAATGCAATTAAAAGAATTAATCCGGTTACCCATTGGCTCCAGGCCAATGCTAATAATAAACCTGATAAAAGTGCCAGGAAGTATAACAGGGATCGTTTCATTGTATCAGTATTTATGCTGGTGTTTGTAAAAATTACAAAAATAATTTTATTTACTTACTAATTCTGATTTTGTAAGAATTGTAATGTTTTTCATGATAAGCAATTGAGGCGTCAGTATGTCAGCTTGTTTTAAATAATGTTAAATTAAAAGATATTGTACAAATGTTGATATGTTTTTTGTAACATTTTTTGCATAACCCTGTTTAATAATATAAGTTTGCAGAATTATAGATTTTTTTATGTTGATGAAATTATGATAGTATGGCGGTGGATGTTTTCTTAAAAGGAATGCTGATTGGTCTTGCAGCTTCTATTCCCCTTGGTCCTATTGGTGTTTTATGTATTCAGCGCACGCTGAATAAAGGGGTGTATTCTGGTTTTTTTTCAGGATTAGGAGCTGCTGTTGCTGATACCTTCATGGCCATGATTGCTGCATTGGGCGTTACATTCATCATCAATTTTATTGAACAGCAAATGCTGTTTTTTCATATCATTGGCGGACTCGTAGTTGCTTTTCTTGGAATCAGAATATTTTATACCAATCCTGCCAAGCAGATGAGACGACAAAGACGTAAAAAATCAGGTAAATTAATTAAAGATTTTGTCTCCGTTTTGTTGCTCACACTTTCAAATCCAGTTGCAGTATTTCTCTTTATTGCATTTTTTGCTTCCTTCAATGTGCTGCAGGATGAAAGTCCGGTTTTTGCTTCTGTTATTCTTATTGTTGGTACTTTCTCCGGCGCGGCCCTTTGGTGGTTTACCCTAAGCAATGTGGTAAATAAATTCAGGAGTAAATTCAGACTTCGTCGCTTACTCATTATCAACCGTATTTCCGGAAGTGTGATTTTCGCATTTGGAATTTTTGTAATTCTTACAATTCTTTAACTCTCTCTGGATACTTCTCCTTCCCTCTTATCTATATTTTTTCATGATGCGTTATAAAACTTTTTATGATATTAATGAGTATCATAAATTACAGGTATTTTTTACTTTCAGATAAAGGTATTATTTTAATCCGGTACAAGAATGATTGTAAAGATTATTGTTTAAAAAATAATATTTTATTTCTGCAATTGAAAATATCTTTAATTTGCAGATATTCAATTGAAAAAAACATTTAATTTGCACCATTAAAAAAGCGAAGCTACTATGCAAAAGAACAGACTTACTATTTTATTTGCCGGCCTGGCTCTGATTTTTGTTTTAACTTCCTGTGAGAAATGGAAATGTATTGAAGGAGACAATAATATAGTATCAGAATACAGATCTGTAAGTTCTGATTTCCATTCAATTGAAGCAAATGGTGATTTTGATGTTGAAATTATTCAGGATACTGTTTATGATATTTATGTTGAAGCTGATAAAAATATTATGGCACTGATATCAACTGATGTAAGGTCGGGGAAATTGATAATTGAGACTAACACTCGCAGGTGTATTAGAACTGACAAACCCGTTTACGTTAGAGTATCAACTCCCGATATTTTTCAGGTTGAACAAAATGGTTCCGGTTATATCTACTGTGATGGCGTTTATAATGATATCCTTAGCTTAAAAAATAATGGGAGTGGATCGATAGAATTCAATAATATTGACACAAGACAACTAAATCTCAAACTTACCGGATCCGGACCGGTTGAAGTCTGGGGTATCGCCAATGTTGGAGACTATCAAATTGTAGGATCGGGTAATATTAAGAGTTTCCACATGGAGCTGGATGAACTGGACGGGAATATTTCCGGGTCCGGAGACATGTATGTTTTTGTCTATGATTATATCGATGCTGTTATTTCTGGCAGCGGCAATATCTTTTACAAAGGGGATCCTTCATTCAGGGTAAATATTACAGGTACCGGTGATGTAATCAATAGTAATTAATGCTCTTCTGAATATCAGCCGGTTCTTTCGGTTTGCTGTTGGTGCGTATTATCGTTTTACAAGTAGTATTGATCTTCCGGATACTTCTCCGGATGTATTGAATGGAATAAGTGGTGGTATTACAATGAAATTCGGTAAATTTTGATTAGTTGAATTATGATAATGAAAACAAAAAAACCTGCAGAAAATGTGCAGGTTTTTATTTTTAACGCTGAATTATTATTGCTCATCCAAAAACTCAGCCTTTCCTTTATCCAGAAATTGTATGAAATGGTCCGGATTGGTATCAAGGCCATAAGGACCGGCCAGTTTTTTACCATCCGGGTCCAGTATTACGTAGAAAGGTTGAGTATTGGTATTAAATCTTGTGATTTGGAAATCAGCATTCTTCTTTCCCATCGTTTTCTTAACTTTCCCATCAAAAGTTGAAGTTACCCATTCATCTTCAGGTAACTTTGTGCGATCATCTACATACAAGGCAACTATAACAAAGTCATTTCTGAGTCTTTCCAAAACACCTGGATTGGGCCAGACTTTGGCTTCCATATCTTTACAGTTACTACAACCATGCCCGTTAAAATCGAGGAATACTGGTTTATTTAGTTTTTTGGCGCAAGCCAGTGCCTGATGGTAATCAAAATAGCCTTTTAATCCATAGGGGAGGGTAAGAATATCTGAAAACCTTGCATCTCCGCAGAACGTTGCACTCTGATCATTGGATTTTTCACCTGATGATATGCCCTGGTTTTCTTCAATTAGTCTTTCCAGATCGAATGATTGACTGGTTTTTGGCGGAATCAGCGCAGAGATTTCAGTTAATGGTGCACCAAACAACCCAGGGAATAAATACACGGAAAATGTAAAGGAAGCAACAGCCAGAATTAATCTGGGAAATCCTACATGCGGCGTGTCACTGTCATGGGCAAATTTAATTTTCCCCAATAAATACATCCCGAGGAGTATGAATATCACGATCCAAATTGACAGATACAAACTCCTGCCCATAATACCCAGGTGGTAAGCTTGGCTCATGTTACCCAAAAACTTGAAACTGAATGCAAGAACGATAAATCCAAGGACAACCTTAACGGAGTTAAGCCAGCCTCCTGATTTTGGCAGATTACTCAACCATGAAGGGAAAATGGCAAATAAGGTGAAAGGAAGTGCAAAGGCTAATGAAAAACCAAACATACCAATGGCAGGTTTAAGCGCCAACCCTCCACTGGCCGACTCCACCAGTAAAGCACCTATAATTGGTCCTGTACAGCTGAAGGAAACAATTACGAGGGTCAAAGCCATGAAAAATGCACCCAGCATTCCTCCCTTGTCTGCTCTTTTATCAGCTTTTTCGACCAGGGTATTGGGCAATACCAGTTCAAACATTCCGAAAAAGGAAGCAGCAAATAGAATAAAGAGCAAAAAGAAAATTGTATTGGGAATCCAGTGGGAACTCAATTGAGTGGCAAAATCAGCTCCTGCACTGGTCAGTGAAACAATAACACCTATGGCTGAATAGATTACCACAATTGAAAGGCCAAAAACTATTCCCTTCATGATTGCCTTACGGCGATTTTCACTGCCGCGCATGAAAAAGGAAACTGTCATGGGGATCATCGGGAATACACATGGAGTAAGCATTCCGGCCAAACCAGCCAGAAATGAAATGAAGAAAAATACCCATAGTGATTTGCCTTGTTTTTCTCTGGCTGCATCAGCAGATAAACCTGAAGACTCAACCCTCGCTTGCTCTAATGCTCCGGTATCTTTTTTACTGTCAATTTGTAAAGGAGCCTTTTTTATCAGCGAAGTGCTGGCATCTGTCGTTTCGGTTATATCGGCTTTGGATTCGGTTTGTGATGTTTGTTCTGCAACTGCTTTATTTCCCTTTATCCGGAAAGTGAAGTCTTCTTCCTTCGGTGGAAGGCAACGGCTATCATCGCAACTCATATATTCAATATATCCTGTAACATTGAAAGTGCCTGGTTGTGTGATTTTAATTTTTTGTTTGAATACGGCTTTGTTACTATGCATCGGAATTTCCATACCAAAGCTCGAATCGAATTTTTTATCAGGAATTGAGACCTCGGTGGCATTATCAACCAATTGAAACGAACTGCCTTCATTAATATGAATGCTGGTGGGGACCGGACCACCCTCTTCAAGATTCATTCCATATACATGCCAGCCTTCATCAATGTTGGCTGTAAAAATGAGCTCCATCTCGTTATTGCTTAACCTGTTAGAGGTAAATGTCCAATGTACCGGATTGAGTACCTGTGCATGCAATGAGATGCTGGTAAGTACCAGTAAAATTGTAAGTAATCGTTTCATGCTTACTGAAATTTCTAAATGTTTATTCACAAATGCCAAAGGTAAAAAAAATGCAGATGAAAAAAAGTTAATAAATGTAAATAACAACATATGTATATAAAGATATTTAAAAATCTAAAAAATGTCTAATAAATTGATAAATAAACTAATACGTGTAGCCAGCGTCAAATAAAAAAATGGAGTAGGTTTTAAAACATCGAAAATTTGAAAATAAAAAAGGCAGTTGATCAACTGCCTTGGGAATTAAATTACTATTTCTTCTCCGTTTTTATCAAAAAACCTGAAATCCAGATAATTGTACATAGATTTTGGTTCCACGGATATTTTGCATTTATATTTCATAGACCATTTTTGCCTTATAGACGGGAATCCCTGTTTCAGGTATGCTGAAATGAAAGGATGGACCCTAAGGGTAATCTTTTTTCGTTTCTTTTCCTGAATTGCAATAGCCAAAGTATTTTCAATTTGCTGGGTAAGCAGTATACTTGGTGTAATTTCACCTGTACCTTTACAAGTAGGGCATTTTTCAACGGTATCTATATTCATTTCCGGCCTTACACGCTGACGTGTTATCTGCATCAAACCAAATTTACTTAGCGGCAGTATATTATGTTTGGTCCTGTCATCAGACATAGCTTCCTTCATTTTGTCGAAAACCATCTGTTTATGCTCATTGCTGTGCATATCGATGAAATCGACAACAATAATTCCGCCCATGTCACGTAACCGAAGTTGTCTGGCTATTTCAGCTGCAGCAGCAAGATTTACCTCCAGCGCATTAGTTTCCTGGTCTTTTGCTGATTTAGAACGGTTGCCGCTGTTTACATCAATGACATGAAGCGCTTCTGTGTGCTCAATAATCAGGTAAGCTCCGTTTTTGAACGATACTGTTTTACCAAAAAGAGTTTTTATCTGTTTTTCGATACTAAAATGCTCGAAAATTGGGGTTTTGCCGGTATACTGTTTAACAATTTTTTGTTTTTCAGGTGCAATGGTATTAATGTAGTCTTTAATTTCCTCAAATGCTCCTGAATCATTAACATAAATGCTGTTAAAATTTACATTCAGCATATCCCTTAAGATGGCACTTGTACGGCTTAACTCACTGATTACCAGTTGAGGTGGTGTCACGCCTTTTAACTGATCAAATGCAGATTCCCATTTTTTCACCAGGCCTCTCAGTTCGGCATCCAGTACTGCAACTTTCTTCGTTTCAGCAACTGTTCTGACAATGACACCGTAGTTTTTTGGTTTTATACTGTATAACAATGTCTTAAGACGGTGTCGTTCTTCAGCGGATTCAATTTTCTGAGAAACAGAAACTTTGTCTGAAAATGGCATTAATACCAGATTACGGCCGGCAATAGAAATTTCAGAACTTAGTCTTGGTCCCTTTGTAGAAATTGGTTCTTTGGCAATCTGGACGATCACATACTGACCGGAAGAAAGCACATCTGCTATCTTTCCTCCTTTATCAATATCTTTTTCAAGCTTTAACTTACTAAGTGGCAGCACCTTTCCTTTTTTGGAGAGTGCTATTTTCAGGTATTTATTTAAAGACTGAAACTGAGGTCCCAGATCAAGATAATGCAAAAAGGCATCCTTCTCATAGCCTACATCGACAAATGCAGCATTAAGCCCTGGCATTATTTTTTTTACTTTTCCTAAATAAATGTCGCCAACAGTAAACTGAAAATTGCTTTTCTCCTTGTTGAGCTCAATGAGTTGTTTGTTTTCAAGTAAGGCTATTGCAATTTCAGAGGGAGTTACATCAATTATTAATTCATTACTCACAATTTCTTCCAATTAATTGAAGACCTCTTTATCTTCTTCCTTCAAGATTGCAAAACAGAATAAACCTGAAGAATTCATTGATCCTTCAGGTTTTATGACTGAATCTTAAATTATTGTTTTGTTCAGTGTAGAAAACAAATTATTTCTTCTTCTTATGTCTGTTCTTCCGCAAGCGTTTTTTCCGCTTGTGGGTTGC
Organism: Bacteroidales bacterium; assembly: GCA_035638655.1. Classification (GTDB taxonomy): domain Bacteria; phylum Bacteroidota; class Bacteroidia; order Bacteroidales; family DASQZP01; genus DASQZP01. The sequence goes on along the minus strand of DASQZP010000674.1, from coordinate 10,836 downwards.
CATTTTATGTCTTTTTCTTTTTTTTCCGCTTGGCATTTTCAAAAAGATTTAATGATTTAACTATTCACTCAATGTAAAATTATTTTACATTGTTTTTTACTTTATTTACAAAAGTCTTTGCTGGTTTGAAAGAGGGAATAAAGTGTTCAGGAATAATAATGGTGGTGTTCTTGGAGATATTACGAGCTGTTTTCTTTGCTCTTTTCTTTACAATGAAGCTTCCAAAACCTCTTAAATACACGTTTTTGTCCTTTACTAATGACTCTTTTACAGTTTCCATAAAAGCTTCAACTGTTTTTTGGACAGTTATTTTCTCAATTCCTGTGTTTTTAGAAATTTCGTTTACAATATCTGCTTTTGTCATTTTTTAAAAAATCTTTAATTATCAATTAATTAGACTAATTTTCAAATTCTGAATTGCAAATATAAATGTTTTCTGTCGATAAATAAAATACAAATCCATTATTTTTACCACTTTAATAAAAAAACACCTTTACTTCCTGAATAATTATGAATATTGGAAAATATGTAACAGACTGGTATTTAGTTAATAAACGAAGTTTGCCATGGCGTGAATCTACTGACCCGTATATAATATGGATATCTGAAATAATTCTGCAACAAACCCGGGTAAATCAGGGACTTTCCTATTTTTTTAGCTTTATTAATGTCTTTCCCGATGTTAAAACCCTGGCTGCTGCTGATATTTCTGATGTTTTAAAAATTTGGCAGGGCCTTGGTTATTATAGTCGGGCACGTAATATGCATCAGGCGGCAAAAACGGTTGTGGATGATTATAACGGCATATTCCCGGATTCATATAGTGAACTCATTAAGCTGAAAGGAGTAGGAGAGTATACAGCTGCCGCAGTTGCTTCTATATCCTCCGGCGAGAAGGTCCCTGTTGTTGATGGTAATGTTTACCGGTTGCTTGCCCGTTTTTACGGTATTGATTCTCCGGTAAATACTAATGCATCAAAGAAAGAGTTTGCCTCAGTGATGCTCGAACTCATGAATAATTTTGAGCCGGGTCTTTTTAATCAGGCAATTATGGAATTTGGTGCACTGCAATGTGTTCCTGTAAATCCTGAATGCAATAAATGTCCTCTTGTTTCAAATTGCTATGCCTACGATAATAAGAAAATTGATGTATTGCCGGTAAAACTTAAAAAGAAGAAAATTCGGAACAGGTTCTTTTTCTATATTGTAATTATAACCGGTAGCCATGTTTTACTTAAAAAGCGTCTGGCAGGTGATATATGGGAAGGATTATATGAATTTCCAGTCATTGAAACCGATGATTATATTACATTTGAACAACTTACTATGAAAAATACCTGGAAAAATATTTTTGGTGAAAGAGAATTTTCAGTGGTCAATGTCTCAGAAAAATTCATTCATCAACTTACACATCAGCGCATTTTTGCACAATTTGCTCAAATTTATCTTTATGAGCCAGGGAATATTGATATACCCGGTACTGTTTTCGTGAACCAGGTGGACCTTGAGAAATATCCTGTTTCACGATTGATTGAAAAATATTTTGAGACCGTTCGTATTTTTAATTATGGTAATAACTGATTAATTTTGTACTTTTATATCAAACAATAAATTCTAAACTGATGTCAGTAAATAAAGTAATCTTAGTAGGGAATGTTGGTAAGGATCCGGAAGTCAGGTATCTGGAAAGTGGTACAGCAGTATGTAACTTTCCTTTTGCTACTTCCGAAACATATAAGAATCGTGAAGGTGAGAGAGTTACCACTACTGAGTGGCATAATATTGTTTTATGGAGAGGCCTTGCAGAGGTTGCTGAAAAATATGTAAAAAAAGGACAGCAGTTATATATTGAAGGTAAAATCAGGACACGTTCATATGATGATAAAGATGGAGTTAAAAAGTATATGACAGAAATTCAGGGTGATAACATGGTGATGCTCGGCCGCCGCTCAGACGATCAGGCAGCTGGTGGGAATGAAGGGATGCGTACTTCCAGGCCTTCAGAAAACAACAATACTTCAGCTGCTCCGGCCGGAAACAGTAACCAGATTGAGGATCTGAACAGTGGTGATAATACTGATGATCTGCCCTTTTAATAAAAATCGACGGATTTACCATTTAATCAATTTCTTTTAGCCTTGGAAACAGAACCATACCCTGCGTCAGGCGTGTTTAACAATATTCAGATTACATTTAATCATTTTACTTTCGGACTCCTGGCCGGAATTTTAGCAATCATTTTGCTGCTTTTCTTTTCGGCTATGATATCTGGAAGTGAAGTGGCGTTTTTCTCTCTTTCGCCTGGAGATATTGAGAAAATGCAGAAGAAGAAAACTAAGATAAACAAGCTTATTCTTAAATTATTAGATATACCTGAGCGATTACTTGCAACCATACTTATTGCCAATAACTTTATTAATGTTGCTATTGTTATTTTAACTGCCTATGTATCTAATTCATTAATTGATTTCTCTCAGGCAAAAATACTTGGCATCATTTTTAATGTTGTTTTTATCACATTCTTGCTTCTCCTTTTTGGAGAAATTCTTCCTAAGATTTATGCAACACTTCTTCCGCGAAAATTTGCTGCTTTCATGGCTTATCCTCTGTTATACCTAAATGGTTTGTTCAGGCCAATAAGCTCTTTACTCATGTATTCTACCTCATTTGTAAACAAAAGGGTTGGTCACCGAGGTCACAATATCTCAATAAATGACCTGTCACATGCTCTTGAACTTACCTCGTCAGGGATGAGTGAGGATAAGAATATACTGAAAAGAATTGTGAAATTCGGGAATATTGATGTTAAAGAGATCATGAAGTCCCGGGTGGATGTAACTGTAGTGGATAATAAAAGCTCTTTTTCACAGCTTATTAATATTATTCTGGAATCGGGTTATTCCAGAATTCCTGTTTTTGAAGATACATTTGACAATGTCAGGGGCGTGTTGTATATTAAAGATCTTCTCCCTCATCTACATAAAAATGATACATTTAAATGGCAGGAACTAATAAGACCCCCATATTTTGTACCTGAAAACAAGAAAATCAATGACCTGCTTACTGAATTCCAGACCAAAAAAATTCATCTTGCCCTGGTGATAGATGAGTATGGTGGAACAAGTGGAATTGTCACTCTTGAAGATATACTGGAAGAAATTGTTGGTGAAATAACAGATGAGTCAGATGATGATGAGATAATTTATTCAAAACAGGATAATAATAATTACATTTTTGAAGGCAAAATATTGCTGAACGATTTTTTTAAAATTACTAACATAAAAGATGATGTATTCGATGAAGTAAAAGGTGAAGCTGATACTCTGGCCGGTTTGATTCTTGAGCTCCGGGGAGAAATTCCGGAGAAAAACAGTACTGTTTCATATAAAAATTTTAACTTTAGGATCGAATCTGCAGATAAAAGACGCATAAAACAAATTAAAGTAACTATAAATAATTCTGAAAATACTGAAGAATAGAGTCATTTTAGTTTTAACGGAATCAACAACTTCTGTTTTTGTTCCGGGCATTTCAATTCATAAAAATGGAGATGTGTTTTTGTTTTTAAAATAATGGAATCTGAACCTTACCGTTAAAAAAATTCAATAATTTCATGCATTTTAATCTGAATCTTAAATTGTGAAAAATTTCCCTTCATATTTGTTTGTTATCATCAGCCTGACATTTACAATTTCATGTAATCATACATACACTCCCAAACCACGGGGTTATTTCCGTATTGATTTACCCTCAAAGTCTTATCATCTTTATAATCCGGATAGTTGCCCATATGCATTTGAATATCCAGCATATGCCAGGATTGAAAAAGATCCTGAAATAAATGCTGAACCTTGCTGGATTAATATAAGTTTTCCCGGATACGGAGCAAAATTACATATCAGTTATAAAAATGTTAATGGAAATCTTTCAGACTTTACAGAAGATTCACGTGCTCTGGCTTATAAACACACCATAAAGGCTGAAGCAATTAATGAGAAAATATATTCCCGGCCGGGTCAGCATGTATATGGCACATTATATGATATTAAAGGTAATACCGCATCTGCAGTTCAGTTTTTCGTTACAGACAGCACAAAACATTTTTTGAGAGGGGCATTATATTTCAATGTTGAACCAAATAAAGATTCTTTAGCGCCGCTTATTAGTTTTTTCAGACAGGATGTAATCCATATGATTGAAACATTCAGATGGAAAAACATTAACGGAGAATAAGTGATGGGTGTGATTATAAAAAAATATGTTGATAACGATTGTCTGTTAGGTGTTTGGGAAATTACTGAAGACTATGACACCTTACTTTCAACTGTAAATCTGGATGAAGCTGACATGGCACTGCTAAAGAGTTTCGGCAATCATAAGCGAAAACTGGAATGGTTAAGTGTGAGAAACCTGGTTGTGGAAATGGTTGCCCCGGGAACAAAAATCGTTTATAACAGAGATAGAAAACCTTTTCTGATGGGAAATTCTTTTAATATAAGTATTTCTCATTCAAACAATTTGACGTCAATACTGTTGAGTAAAAATAAGCGGGTTGGTATTGACCTGGAATTTATGTCTCACAAAATCAGCAGACTCGAATTTAAATTCATAAATCAACAAGAATACATAACGGATGATGAAGATCTAAAAAAATACCACCTTTACATACATTGGTGTGCAAAAGAGGCAATGTATAAGATATGTGACAAGCAGGAAATAAATTTCCGTGAAAATTTAACCGTGTCTCCTTTTGAGCCAGCTAAAGAGGGTGTAACCACCGGAGAGCTTAAAAACAGAATCCGGCATGAAAAGTTCAAACTCCATTATTTTGAGATTGATAATTATGTAGTAGTTTGGTGTAATAAGTAATTTATGACTGTTTATAATCAAATAATTACACGTTTACAGCAACATAACCTGTTTGTTCTGCTGATCGATCCTGATGCATATGATTCCTTCCAGTTGCTGGATACCATAATGGCTGCAAAAGAAGCTGAAGTGGATTTTATACTCGTGGGGGGAAGTCTTATATCCGGGAAAATTGATGAAACTATTATCAAAATTAAAGAACTATGTAGTATACCGGTAATTATTTTTCCCGGTAGTCTGTTGCAGTTATCAGACAAGGCAGATGCTATGTTTCTTCTTTCTCTTATTTCTGGCAGAAATCCTGACTTTCTCATTGGAAATCATGTGGTAGCTGCCCCAATGCTTAAACGTTTCGATCTGGAAGTTATACCTACAGGTTACCTACTGGTGGACAGAGGAGCTCCCACTTCAGTTGAATACATGAGCAATACCCGACCTATACCGGGAAATAAACCTGAAATTGCAGTTGCCACTGCAATGGCCGGGGAAATGCTTGGTCTTAAACTTATCTACCTTGAGGCAGGTAGTGGTGCTGGTAATCCACCGTCAATTCAAATGGTGAAGGAAGTAAGAAACAATATTTCAGTTCCTCTGATTGTTGGTGGAGGGATAAAAAATGCACGCCAGGCTGCAGATATGTATCTTGCCGGAGCCGATATTCTGGTTGTTGGTAATGCTGTAGAGAATCATCCGGAAAAAATTATTGAAATAGCACGCTCTAAATTTGTAAATATTTGAAAAACAATACAATAACGCTTGTTTTTTGTATTGAAATTTTACCTCAATAAGTTGCATATGAACCGAAATAATTCTATTTTCATTTAATAATTTAATTTTTTCTCCATTTAATATTGTATAAATTTTTTAAAAATGAAGCGAAAAAAGAATTTTCAGCAGTTTGACGATGACAAGGTCAGGTCACCCAAAAACCCGTTGAAAGACAAATCAACCAAAAACCTCAAACGAAGCCTCTTCGATGAAATAGAAGATGAGGAAGATTTTGATTATTATAGAGATGAGGATGAAAAAATGGAAGATTTTTATGATGATGAAGAAGCGGATTTTGATGATGAGGATGATTATGATGATGAGGGTGAATACGAGGATGATGACCGTTAGACAGGTAATTGTCTGAAGGGATTATACCTGGAGGATTGTATTCAACCGGGCCTGAATTTGCCGGAGAAAATAAATTTTACATCTGTACATGAAATCATGTATGTGCAGTAAGCATATGAATTGATCCGGAAAGCATAAACTTCCCGGATTTTTTTGTCGTTACCTTAAATATTGTTTCAGTTTTTCGATTAGGTCTGCTTTTTTAACAGGTTTTGACAGATAATCAGTACAACCGGCTTCTAATATTTTTTCTTTGTCACCATCTAGCGCATAAGCTGTAACAGCAATGACAGGAATTTCAGGACGGAAAGATTTAATTTCCCTTGTTGCCTCAATCCCGTTTAGTAACGGCATTTTTATATCCATCAATATTAAATCGATTTGTTGGTGTTTTTTGCAGATATCAATAGCTTCCCTGCCATTAGCCGCATGTAAAAGTTTTATTCTGGTTTCTTTTAAGACTTCTTCCAGATAGAGATAATTCATAGCTTCATCTTCTGCAATAAGTACAGTATGCTTATTAAAATCTGAAAAAATTGAATTTTTGGCTTCAGATGACGAAGATTTAGAAGGTTTCGATACAGGTTCAAAAGGTATTGAAAATAAGAAAGTGCTTCCTTCACCGGGTATCGAATCCAGAGAGATTTTGCCCCCCATCATTTCTACAAAGGCCTTGGATATAGAAAGACCAAGTCCTGTTCCGCCATAATTTCTTGACATTGAGGTTTCTACCTGTCTGAATCGTTCAAAAATAATTCTTTGATAACCAGGCTTGATGCCTATACCGGTGTCCTTAACGTAAAATTGAAGCATTTCGCCCTTTAATGTGCAACCGAAAATAACACTTCCGTTATTAGTGAATTTAATTGCATTTCCTATCAAATTAGTCAGAACCTGAGTTAGTTTAACTTCGTCAGTATATATCGCATTTACCTGCCTGTTTTCCATATCTGCAAATTCGAGATTTATGTTTTTCTCCCTGGCCTGTGGCCTGAAGAAATTAAGCAGATTCTTCATTATTGATTCAACATGCGTCTCGTTTTGATTTAGTTTAATTTGATTAGTTTCAATCCTTGACACGTCTACAATATCATCAATAATAAGTGTAAGCTGGCGGCATGATTTCTTAATGATATTTATAAATTTCCCGCGTTTTTCTTCAGAGAGATTTGGCTTTATGAGCATTTCAGAAAATCCAACAATACCATTCATTGGAGTTCTTATTTCATGAGATATATTAGCCAGAAAAGCCGATTTGAGTCTGTCGCTTTCCTCAGCTTTTTCTTTTGCTATCTTTAATTTTTCCTGAGCAATTTTTCTGCCGGTAATATCTTCCTTGATGGCTATAAAGTGCGTTAGTTCATTTTCTTTACTGAGAACTGGTGTGATTACCATGTTTTCAGTGTAAATACTTCCATCTTTTCGTTTGTTAATTATTTCTCCTTTCCATACCTCTCCTGAAAGAATTGTATTCCAAAGGTGATCATAGAAATCGCTCTTGTGATAGCCAGATTTTAATATATTGGGTGATTTACCTTTTATCTCATCAAAAGTATATCCGGTTAATTCTGTAAAGGCAGCATTGATCATAATGATTCTGCCGGTGTTGGTAGTGATGACAATACCGTTTGCTGCCGATTCGAGGGCTGTACTTTGTATCTGGAGGCGTTCTTCATTTTCTTTTCTACTGGTTATATCCTGGCCGAAGGTGAAAAAAGCCACGACTTTTCCACTCTTGTTTTTTTGAGGAATAAAATTTATTGAAAATACTGCCGGATTTCCGGCTATTGTAATAGAAGTCATCTCAAAAGATACAGTTTCGCCTTTTAATACGCTTGCTATATATGGCTTTGATTCCTCCCAGATAACTGAAGGTAAAAGATCCTCTATCTTTTTGTTTACAGCCTCATCTTTAGAATACCCGAGTAATTCTGCATAGTTCTCGTTTATGTATAAGTATTTCAGAGAATTATCTATGTGTGCAATTGCTTCAGGTATATTTTCCGTTATCAGATTCAATTGATTATATAAGCCTTCCAGTTTTTCGTGGGATTGCTTGCGCTCAGTTATATCCCGGGTGATACTCAGGATATGAGATTCTCCCTTAAGATAAATAATTGAAGCTGACATGAGCCCAACTATTATTTCACCATTTTTTGTTACAAAAAGGGCTTCAAGATTTTCAACCTTCCCGGTTTTTCTTAGCCCGCTTACCAGTTTCTGCCGGTCTTCAGGATGGTGCCATATATTGAGGTCAACAGATGTTTTACCTAAAACCTCCTCTTCAGTATATCCCATTATATTGGTGAACCCATGGTTGATTTCAACATACATACCATCATTCAGACGATTAATGTTGATTGCATCCGGATTGGTGACAAAGGCTTTCCTGAATTTCTCTTCACCCTGCCTGACAATAGTTATCATCCGGGTCAGTTCTTCATTTATTTCAAAAATGCGCTCGTTGCTTTCACGTAATTCTTCGTTTATGGACAAATATTCTTCATTCTGTTCCTTGAGTTTTTTCTCTTTTTTAATCAATGCTTCTTCAGCTTGTTTCCTTCCGGTTGCATCGTTATATACGGCAACTATTTCTCCAGTATTTAATTTGTAGATGATGTTTTCTCGCCAGCCCTGAATCCTTTCGTCTTTATAAAATGTTATGTCATTGTTTTGTTCTTTTCCTGTTTTCCATACTTTCCTGAAGACGTCAAGAAAACCATGCTCATCTGCCCCCGGAAAAACCTCAGAAATTGGTTTTCCGATTACTTTTTCTGCCTTAACTTTGTCAATTTTTAATCCGGCGGGATTCAAATCCTTAAAAAGGAAATCATTCCCGTCTTCTATGGCTTCATAAATTGCAATTGCATAGGGACTCTTGTTGAACAGGTTCTTCCAGCGTTCCTTCGTCTCTTCAAGTGTGTTAACGGTCAGTTTTTTTTCATAAAGCTCACCAAGAATATTTGCAGCAACCCCAAGTTGATTTTTTGCATATTCAACAATAAATTTCGGCCGGGGAATATAAGCTTTTGCTGCTTCTCTAAGTTTTTCGATATTAATATTATAATCGCTTGCTACTGATGCTAACTCTTCTTCTGCCCGAGGAGGTGTGCCATATGCAAGACTTATACCGCCAACTACTTCATTATTGGTTTTTACCGGATAAGTTAATATTTTTAAGGCTCCATTACACCGTGTCTTAGCCGGACTGCCTTCCTTTAAAACATTGTCATATCCCTTAACCATACACGATTCATAACAGAGCCATTTACCCGATGCAATGGCTTCAGCTTCACTTGATGTATGACAGTTTTTTCGTGATGTTGTTTGCAAAAGCCTGCACCAGGAAGAATTTAGATAATGAAGGGAACAATCCCCATGATTATCAATTACCGCAGCAGAGGTATCAAGCAGAGACAAATATCCGCCAATCACTTTCCTAAGCAGCGGTCTTCCTACATTCTGTGATATCCGATTCTCAGTACCAGGCCTTGTTCTGATGTTAACTTCCGAAGTTATGGGTTCATTCGTGAAAATATGCTCCAGCAGCTCATACTGTTTGTAATTTTCATTATGTGGATGTTTCTGTCTTTTTAATTTTTCTTTTTCCAGCAGTGAACCTGTTAATTGACAGGACCCGGCTAGCAGGCTGGTATCTTTTTCAGCGAGCGTGAGGCAGGAGATCTGCAGATATCCAAAAACAGTCTCCCGGCTTTCTATTGCAATTTCCTGATCTGTATCATCTGCATGTTCCTGAGTTATTTTGAATTTGTAAGAAGGGAAAATCCTTTTTAATTCTTTTAGAAAAAGGTTGAGTATTTCCTCTTTTCCACTTAGTGCCTGCAATTTAATTTGTAAATGTAATAATTCAGCTTCAGTATTGATCATGCAACGCGGGTATCAGAAATTTATACTATATTAATAATTAATTTCTACCGGATAGATTTCTTCTCTGAAAATTAAATAATATATATCAGGTATGCAATCAAAACACAAGTGCAGATAATAAAATATTTTTCATAACATCCGGATTATTGTTTGATCTGCATTATTTAAAAGTAATGTTATTATTTGTATAATCTGAATTAGAACAATCCTATTTGTAAACCTGCAGAAAGGGTGGAAAGTGATGCAGAGGAGCTATATTCAGTATCATCCAGCAAGGGCGTCAATCGCCAGCCGGCAACTAAAGAATACCTGTTAATGCCAAATCTGGCCCGTAATCCTGCATAAAAGTTATTCAGGTAGGAAAGATTCCTGTATATACTTCGTTGTTTTTCAGAATGATATACACTATTATCTATTGCATCTATCGTGATATTTCTGCCACCTACTACCCAGGCACCATAGATACCAATGTCAATATAGGTCCCTATCTGATTTCCCCGTTTCTTTAAATTAATACGGTTATAAAATTCCAGATTCAGGTTGTGCAGGACAATTTTTTCTTTGTCGTGTATGATGTTGTTTGGGAAGAATTTGCTGTTTTCCTGGCGGATGTTATAATTGAATCGGCTATATCCCAGGTCATACCCGATCGAATAAAGTTCGGTTAGTTTTAATTTATAGCGGAATCCCGCACCAGTGACATAAGATGAACCATAGTTTATCCGGGTACCTGTTTGTTCTGTTCCTGTAAAGAATTCAAGGTCAAGATAAAGGTGGCGGAAATGTTTAAGGTTGGGACCATTTTCTTTCTTTGCATATGGACTTTCTTTCAGGTCTTTTTCAATAATGATTTCCTGACTGAACAGATCAGCGAATATCATTGATAATACAAGAAAAAAGAAAATTTTTAATTTAGGCATAATGTGTGTTTTAACTATTGGAGACCTGTTTATATACAAT
>DASQZP010000673.1:0-3277 GCA_035638655.1 Bacteroidales bacterium | reverse complement strand
TTATCGGTTGCAGTGTCGCAAATATCGGGATTGAAAGAGTTATAAAACCCCTGTTACCCATGTTTATTGCCATGATCATTGTGCTCATGCTGGTTACCTATATTCCTGAGTTAAGCTTATGGCTTCCAAATATTTTTGGCTTATAAGTAAACCTTTTAGTTAGATAAACCGTAAAAGTCCCTGAAAGATGATAAAATTATATTTTACCGGCTCGAATCATCGCAATGAGAATTACTATACTACTGCTTATATTAACATCCTTCAGGGGCTTTTCTTTTCTTCGGCAAACGGAAATATCTAATACATACCCGTTATTTGAAGAGATTTTTTCCTTTTCCCGGCAGAATGAAACCGGAATGAAAACAAATTTTCATGTATCACCAGGAATTGCCAGTGCTGCTCCGGTTATCTTAACAGCTAATGTTGTATCAGAATTAAAAAACACTCCCGGCTTAATACTTTCAGCAGTATTAACTGAAAAATTTATAGCTTATATCTACATTTCAGCTCTTGCACTGTTTGCACTCACCCTGACATTTATTATTTTATTGTGGTTTTCCAAAAATAAAACAGAAAAAAAATCGAAAACATCGCAGAAAGATTTGTTAAACGAAAGAAATCAGCTTCGAACCCTGATTGACAATATCCCGGATTTCATATATATTAAAGACAGAAAGAGTCGTTTTGTAATTGCCAATGAATCAGTAGCTCACCATATGCGGGTAAAATCTTCGCATGATCTCATAGGAAAAAACGATTTTGATTTTTACCCTTCTGAGCTGGCCACCCAGTTTTTCACTGATGAACAAAAAATTATAAAAGCAGGTAATCCATTAACGAGTAAAGAAGAACCCTCTATAGATCCACAAAATAACAGACTTATTATTTCCACTACAAAAGTACCTCTACGTGACTTTTCAGGAAAAATTATCGGAATTGTAGGTATAGGCAGAAATGTTACTGATCAACGAAAAGCTGCGATTGAAGTGGAAAAAGGCCACCAGCAAATTGCTAATGAACGAAACCTGTTGCGTACACTGATCAATAATATTCCCGATTTTATTTATATCAAGGATAGTGACAGCCGGTTTATTATGGGAAATAAACGTATTGCAGAAGTAATGGGAGCTGATTCACCTGAAGATTTATCTGGTAAAACCGACATGGATTATTATCCTTATGATCTTGCTAAGAAATTTTATGAGGATGAACAACGAATCATGAAGACAGGAATCCCTCTTATTAATCATGAAGAAAGAGGACTCAATGAATATGGTGTTGAAACCCATATTTCCACTTCCAAGGTACCTGTCAGAAATTTTCAGGGAGAAATTACAGGCATTGTTGGAATAGGAAGAGATATTACCAGTTTGAAAAAAACAGAGGAGAAACTCCGTCGCAAGAGTGAAGATCTGCAGGAAATAAATGTACTATTGGAAGAAAGACAGGAAGAAGTGCAACAACAAGCTGAAGAATTAAACTCTCAGGCCGAACACCTCAGAGAAATAAATTCTGAACTGCACCGTTTAAATGCTACAAAAGACAAATTCTTTTCAATTATTGCGCATGATCTCAAGAATCCTTTTAGCGCCATAACAAGCCTTTCAGAAATCCTGATCAGAGATTTCAAAGGTATGCCTGAAGAAGAAAAATTAAAATTGATGAAACTTGTGAAAGTTTCTTCAGAAAACGCATACAGCCTGCTTGAAAATCTGTTGCACTGGGCACGCAGTCAGACTGGCAGAATTAGCTTCAACCCTCAGCCTGTTGATCTGAAGGAAATTATTGAGCATAATATTGAATTTCTCAAAATCAGTTCCGACAGAAAGAACATTAAATTGATCAATAAACTTAAGAAATGCTATCCGGTATATGCCGATAAAAATATGATAAATCTAATTGTCCGCAATCTGATGAGCAATGCAATCAAATTCACGCAGACTAATGGTAAGATAACGATATCCTGCGTGGCAAACGAAGAATATGTGCAGCTTGATATAGCAGATACAGGTGTGGGAATTAGCAAAGATGATATTGGTAAACTGTTCCGAATTGACGAACACATGAGCTATAACGGTACTTCTGGAGAAACCGGTACCGGCTTGGGACTGATTATCTGCAAAGAATTTATTTCCAAAAACAAAGGAGAGATTTTTGTGAAAAGTAAACCTGAAAAAGGAAGCACATTTAGTATTACCATCCCGATATCACCGGTTAGTGTAAACCAACCTGTAACTTTATAATAAATCTCAATTCTTATCGCTGCAGCATTTGTCTTAGTAATTTGTTACATTAATGCAACAATTTTTATATTTCTTTCCACTCCCGCAAGGGCAGGGATCGTTGCGCCCCACCGTTTTTCTTTTTTCAGAAATTCGGCCTGCTTTGCGATCATCGACACGACGTACCCAGTTCATAACATTTGATGGTGGCCGCTTTTTGGCCAATTCATCCCCCATGTATTGCATGTATGGATGAACATGTTGAAAAAACATCTTATAGGTTTCACACAAATAATTTAAACCAGGCTCTCCATCAGGAGTTTTCATAAATCTGTGTTTTGGACATTCCCCATGACAAGCAAATCTATATTCACAGGAAATGCAATAAGCGGGCAATTTATTTCGCTTATTGAGGCCAAATCTTACCTGAGGGTCTGATTTAACCATACTCCCCAAAGAATCATTCATAATATTTCCCAGAAAATACTTATCGTAGACAAAATGGTCACAGGAAAATAAATCACCATTGTGTTCCATTACCGTGGCATCACCACAGGTTTCGCTAAAAACACACAAACCGGGTGCTTCGCCTATCCAATTCGCAAGTGTTACATCAAAAATCTGCACATAATACCTGCCCACATCATTCCTCACCCATTCATTAAAAATATCAATTAAAAAATGGCCATAACTAACCGGATCAACTGACCATTCGGTTACTTCAGCTTCACCCTCGTAATCAGGTGATACAAGATGGATATCCTGAGGTCCGGCGTGAATGGCATTACGTTCCACAATCGGTATGAATTGCATATAACCGCTCCCGATATCTTTTAGAAACCGGTATACCTCTAAAGGATACTTCGATGTTTCTTTGTTTACAACCGATAATGTGTTAAACGCTACATGATGCTTTTTCAAGAGATTTACACCTTTCATTACCCTATCAAATGAAGGCTGGTCATTTTTAAACAATCTGTAATAATCATGTAAATCTTTCGGACCATCAATTGATATCCCAACAAGGAAATTATTCTCTTTTAAAAATTTACACC
>DASQZP010000672.1:0-3235 GCA_035638655.1 Bacteroidales bacterium | reverse complement strand
TCAGGTAGGAGATATCACCGGTCTGGATCCCATCTACCACGTAAAGGGGTCCGGCATTACCAATAGTTCCTGCTCCGCGCACCAATACTTTTAAACCCTCACCGGGCTGGCCCGAGGTCGAGGATATCTGTACGCCGGGAGTCTGTCCCTGCATGGCCTGCAGCGCATTGGTAGTATTGCGTTTCTGCAACTCTTCTCCTCCAACCTGCGTGGTGGCTCCTGTAACGAGCTTTTTCTTCTGAACACCATAGCCAATTACCACCACTTCATCAAGATCTGTGATCTCAGGATTAAGCGTGACATCAATGGTAGTTTTCCCATCAATGGCTACTTCCTGGGTTACATAACCTACAAAACTGAAAAGGAGTGTTTCGGCATCCGATGGAACCTGGAGGGAGTATTTGCCGTCGATATCTGTAGAAGTTCCCGTAGTTGTTCCTTTCACCACAACAGAAACTCCGGGTAACGGCTCCCCATTATCCGAACCGGTAACTTTACCGGTTATCTGTACTTCCTGTGCAAAGAGAGTAAATCCACCTGCAAATACAAGAAATACAAGTAAAGACATTAATCTTCTCATAGATACTTTTATTAGTTATTAGTTTAGTTTATATAAAAATGAAATTTCAAAATATTTTTGTTGATTCATTTATCTGCTATCTATTCTATTGCAACCGACAACTTTTTCCCGTTGTATTGAATTAATTTTCCGCCATCCCCCGGTTGCAATAGATCCACATTGTGACCAGGTGAAACAACCTGAATCCTGAATATCCGCTCATTGAGCATCCCGGTAAACTCACCTTTCCTGGCTCCAAAAGAAAGTTTTTTCTCCTGATTGTTGTAGGTCAAAGGAATAATGGAATATTTACCTTTTTCGTAATTGTAGTTTACCCCTTCATCTTCATAGAGATTGAAATGGCCGTCGCTTCCGGTATAAACAACCAGCGTAAGGGTGTCCTGAACTTTCTGACCGGTATATTGAATGGCTTTACCTACCGGGATTATGCTTCCTTCTTTGACGTAAACCGGTATCCTGGTGTATGGAGCATTAGCCTCTACCGGATTACCGCCGGTTATAAGGGCCCCTGTATTCAGGTCATACCAGTTTGTACCCTCGGGAAGATATACTTTGCGTGACCGGGCTTTGTAAGTATAAACAGGACAAACCATCAGGGAAGGACCAAACATATACTGGTCACCAATATTTCTTACCTGTGGATCTTCCGGAAAATCCATGACCAGACCACGCATGATCGTGTAGTTGTTCAAATAGGTTGCTCCTGCCAGCGAATAAATATAAGGCATCAACCTGTACCTGAGTTTATCATAGTGAACCATCGACTGATAGGCCGGATGCCCTTTGGGTGCGATATTGAATATCTCGCGGTAGGGAAATTGCCCATGCGACCTGAACACCGGCAGGAAAGAACCAAACTGGAACCAACGGGTCTGCAGCTCGCGCCATTCGACAAGATTTTCCTTATCAGGATGCTCATACCGGCGCTCTACAGCGAATCCGCCGATATCCATCGTCCAGTAGGGAATTCCGGACATACAGAAATTAATGCCCGCGGGTATCTGGGCCTGCATATCATACCAGCGGGAAACAATATCACCACTCCATGTAGCTGCAGCATATCTTTGCTGACCAGCAAAAGCCGAACGCGTAAGCATAAACACCCTTTTATCGGGATTAGCTTGACGGGATCCATTGTAGATGGCACTGCAGTTCATCAGTGAGAAGGCATTGAAATATTCGGCTGAAGGTCCGAGTGCTACCGGTGACATCAGCTCTTTTCTTCCCTCGATGGATACATTGGAAGTAATGTCGGGTTCGGTAGCATCCATCCACCATGCATCAATGCCTTTGCTGTTCAGACTTTTATTGATCTGTTCCCAGTAAAGCTTGCGGGCATCGGGATTAAATGCATCATAGAAGGTAGAAACATACCCTATCCAGTCTTTCCTGCCCAGCTCTACATTTTTTGTATAAAGCCAGCCTTTTTTATTCAGTGCCTCATAATTTTTTGTACCTACATAAAATTTAGGCCAAACAGAGATCATGATGTGCGCATTCAGGTTTTGATGCAATGAATCGATCATCTGTTCAGGATGCGGAAAACGAGAAGGATCGAACTCATGACTTCCCCATGTGTCGGGACGCCAGTACTGCCAGTCGAGTACTATATTATCAAGTGGGATGTCCCGTTTCCGGTATTCTCTTACCACATCCAGCAGTTCTTCCTGGGTTTTGTATCTTTCGCGGCTTTGCCAGAAACCCATAGCCCACCTCGGCATAATCGGACTTTTCCCGGTTAGTTGCCTGTATCCGCTGATCAATTCATCCTGGCTATTGCCATTCACAAAATAATAATCGATTTGGCTGGCTACTTCTGAATACAGCGAAAGCCGGTTTTGTACCACCGGATCAACCGGGCTCAACCAGTTAAGGGCAACGTAGGACTCGCCTCCGTCAGGAATCCATTGCAGTTTTATGTGGTATTTCTTCCCTGGTTCCATATCCAATCTGAACTTGTTCGTCCAGGGATTCCAGGCCTGGCGCCAGTTATCCACAATTTTCTCCCCGTCAATCCACAACTTCAGATATCCGGCAGAAAAAGTGCGGAATTTATGAGAACCAGAATTGTCCGACTGAATATAACCTCCCATTCCACACTTCCCTGATCCATTTTGAATGCTTCGGGAAATTTTTTCTGATCTTGCAGGTACTTATAGTTAATAATACTGTCTTCTTTTGTTAAAGCTGGTTCACCTCTAAAATCCCTGTTATTGTAATATTTGGCCGTTAAGCCGCCTGGTTCGCCATCGGCATTTAATAAATTTAATGATGAAATATTATTATAAGGGCGTGGGTCACCAAATTTTGAAATTGAGTAATTATCCCAGAGAATTCCATAATTTCTGCTGGATACCAGGTAAGGTACTACAGCAACAATATTATATTGTGTAAGATCAACATCCTTACCTTTATAATTCATTACATTGTTCTGGTGCTGTCCCAACCCGTAAAAAGCCTCATCATCAGGAGACTGAAACTGCTGCCTGACTGAGTAGAATTGCTTACCATCGATTGTTTCAGGGGTAAAAGTTTTGCCACCCTGAGGTAATTCAGCCAGTTTAACATTCCCCAGTGAATCCTGAATTTGAACCCTGCCGGACTCAAGTGAAAGCACTGCCTTAATATTAACGGTTGAAAGCGTTATAATATTTC
>DASQZP010000671.1:0-8040 GCA_035638655.1 Bacteroidales bacterium | reverse complement strand
TCTGTAAAATATTCGACAAAAGAAGCATTTTTTTAAAAAAATGTGTTTTTTACACTTAATAAATGATTCGGATTTTCTCCTGATATATTCCCGGAACACATGCAATCTACCTGAAAGACCGGATTATCAATGCTCCCACATTTGTAAATTATATTTAAACCGGATGTTTCTTATGGTTTGATCATCACTAATTTGCAACAGGTAAATAACCCTGGGGGAAAGTACATACCAATTAGGCTTTAGCCATGCAGAAGCAGTATTTCATACCTGCAGAAATGATGAAACAATTTGAAACTACTGAAACCAATTGAAACACTTGAAACACTTGAAACAATATAAGGGGTTCAAGCGGATGATCCGATGACTATCAGATGAACCATCTGTCTTATAGGCAATTGTATTACAACTGAATCTTCACTGAATAAGCAACTGAATAACCACCGAATTACTACGGAATAACCAACTGAACAACTATAAGCTGATCATTACCCCAATATTGTTCGTTCTGCTGAAAGAGGGCGTTTCAGAAGCATTAATATAGGCATTCCATAGCATATCGCCTTCAAGATTAAAGGAAAGGCTGACATTCTTATAAACTTTCACCATCATTCCATTCAGACAGGAAGGAACAAAATCCTGAACAAATTCACTTGTTTGTCCATCATTAATATGATAAACATTTAGACCTAATGCAGCCTGTGGACTGATTATTTTGCCTGGGTACCGGTATCTGACTGATAAAGGGATCCTGATTACCTTAAAAGCATAAAGTAAAAAGGCAGTAGTGAGTAGTTTTTTCATGATTTATTTTTATTTACAAGAATCCGGCTGATAGATGTGTAATTGGTCAGCATTAAATATCCGATTATAATATTCAGAAAACCTGTCCCCCAGGTGATATAATTTCTTGTGTTTCCGTATAATGTTATATTTTCACTGTTGGCCTGGTTCTGAACCAATGATTTGAAGACTAAAATGTATGGCTTAAAAATTCAGGTATATTGCGTAGTATCAAGAGTCCTCCAATAACAATTACTGCAAGTTTCAGGATGTTTTCAGTATTAAAATTTTGAAAGTGAATTTCATCATTATCAAATCCTTTATCCAGTTTTAACCAGCTAATAATTGTATCCGCTTTGTAAATAAGAAATATAAATAAAAGCAGTATTATAGTCACGATTGTAATGACCCAGATTATTCCCGTTAAACCGAGATGCATAAAAAAAACTGTGGAAATATTACCCGGTATAGCTGAAAAAAGGGTTGTAATAATCAAATAAAGGCCAAAAATTTTGATAATCAATCGAAAGAAATCTTTTGTAGTCATTTTAAGTGAGTACTTTAAATTTAAATTGTCCCATTGAGTGGTAATAATTGTTGTGATATATTTTGAATCATTAAGGCCGCAGTCAAATTTTATCCTTTTTCAAATTGCAATCAGCATATTGATCATGAGCATTCATGGGCCTAAAAATCCTTATTATTACAATAATATGTCCCCTAAACATGCATCCTGAAATTTCAAACGATATTAAAATAGAAAACAATATTAAAAATACCTAACGAATGGGTTAATAAAATAAAAATGCGTAAAACTGGCTGGTTTATTTATTAACTGATAAGGTCTCTGTGATTACACAAAGAACAAGAAATTATGAGGAAACTACAAGGCAACCAGAAGAGGGGGTGATGCTTGTCGGTACACCGGCTTTACATACCGTCATTTTCTTTTTTAACGGTAATATCAACAATCTGGTCGAAGGTCAGTCTACTGGAGCCTTGTCCTCTGCCGGTTTCTTTCCTGCGGCCGATCCACAAGCAGGTCTTGCCGT
Source organism: Bacteroidales bacterium (assembly GCA_035638655.1). Lineage (GTDB taxonomy): Bacteria > Bacteroidota > Bacteroidia > Bacteroidales > DASQZP01 > DASQZP01. The sequence continues at coordinate 6,208 of DASQZP010000671.1, read as the reverse complement.
CAAACCACCGGGTACGCTGGTAGGTACGCTTTACTATAACCCCCGCCTTAGGTATTTCTTCCTCTTCAATGAAATATTTTTCTTTTACTTCGGTAAGAATGACACCTTGTGGCTTAATTGTGGCAAACTGACCATCCCCTGAGGTTGGCAGGGAATCCAGTCTGGGCATTTGCGCCCTCTGAAAATGCATCTCACTTACACTACCCTCTTTATGTACCGGAATAAAGGGTATCCAGTTTTCGGGAACTTTTGTTCCCAGTAAATAACGTACTTCAGCTGATGAACTGAAATCTTCCTCTGCATGTTGGCCATCATTGGCAATAACATTTTCCTTCCCGCTAATGCCTTTACCCATGGGAGATGGGATAACACTTTCTATTCCCCATGCCATATTAGCCATTTCATCACGAATAAAATGAACTTTTTCAACCGGGTCACTTTCAAGTGATTTTGTAAGGGTTGGTGGTAAAAAGAAATAATTATTATACGGGGCGAACTCATACCTGTTTGACATGGAGTACATAGCCCAGCGTTCCCATTCACTGTCGGGTCCTTCACCGGCAGCTTTTATCAGGTAACGGTCGCCAAAAACATCAGTAACCACAATTCCTTTTATTTTACATAACGAATTAACCGGTAATTTATACGGGATGATCATCCAGTCATTGCTAAACATCAGTCCAAACTCAGCAAGCAGCATATTCATTAAACCGGTTGTTCCCGCTGAGATATCTCCAAAGTTTATTTCGTTTTCTTCCATCTCCCAAAAACGGGCATTAGGCATTCCCTTAATGGATGCCGGTGAGGGCAAAAATGAGATCACCTCCCTGTCTGGTTTGAAATCCTGAATTGACGGAGCCAGTCCTTCACTGAAATTAAAAGAGTACCAATCCAGATTGCCACTATAATACTGGTCGGCCGGCAATGTTATCTCCTGCCGGCTTCCGCTGCGTGCTGTAGTCTTGAATTTATATTCCAGGTTAGATGGTATCCAGGCATTGTCTGTCTCATCTTCAGGCTGTGAAAACAGTCTTTTAAACCAGTTCAGGAAATTCTCTGCGAGTATATCAAAGGCTGCTGTTTCTCCGGGAATGTTTGCAGTAACCCAGGTTAAAAAGCTATTGTCATTAATTTCCTCATAGATCTTATAGCCATCAGGGACACGGTCTTTAACCAGTTTATAAAACCCTGTACTTTCTTTATCTTTTTCAATTTTATGGACCTCTTCTGCAGAAAGTGTTTTACTTAGTTTATACTCACCGAGCAGGGTAGAAAAATGAGCTGAAAGGCTTTCTTTCATCAGTTTTTTAAAGTATTTTCCCATTTGGACACGCAAGGCAAGATCTACCGGTATTTTCTCTCTTTCAACTATAGTTTCCAGTGGTATGTCAGGATCATAATCTTTTAAAGGATAATCCTGCATACCAAGTTTAGATAGGGATGTCTTTTCGGTAAACAGCTTTATTTTTGCCGCAGATCCGGCATTATCACCTGCAAATTCTCCTGTTTGCCATTGTCGGGTAAGCATCCACATGGCATCACGTACTTCTGCTTTCAGACTACGGTCGAAATTGGTACTCCTTGGCCTTGATTCAAGGCGATTATAACCCACTATCGTGGGTTTTTGATAAACAGGAGCAACTGTTACCAGTTCTTTCAGATTAATCGTTGGCATTGTATACAAAATTTGTGGATTGAATAGTATTGTAAACATTTGTAATTACCAGGGACATATCCAGGGATATGTTTGTATTGGTGCTCGAAAATTCAGAAATAATTGAAGGAAGAAGCAGACCGTATCCGGTTTTGTCAATCATATCAGGTTCAACAGCCCTCTGTTTGGACCTTAATAAGGTGTCATCCATGATGTTGATCAGATCCTCCCACTTCCATGATTCTGTTTTCTCGGGTGTTACAGCAAGCAAAATAGTTTGGGGAGCTTCAGCGTTAGGTTGGTCATAATGCATGGTAATACCTGTAACCGATTCTTTTTCCGGTATTACTTCAACCCAGTCATCGATTAATATACCTTTCTGCACTGAATAAGGATCAAAGCTTTCCGGAAGACTGTTTATGATGGATACAGTATTGTGTAAAATTTCTCTTTCTTCTCCTTCAGGTAAACCGGGTAATTCAACGGCAAGCCAGTTGTCATTTTCTTTGTAAGGGATTTGCAGGACTGAGAATTCTATTTCATATGACTCAATGGAATCAGTTATTATTCTTATATTTTCAAGGTTTTCTATATTCTTTCTGACTTTTGATATACCCGATATCCACTCATCTACAGGATGTGACATGCCAATATTGTCTTTTGCATGTCTTATAAGTGTATTTTGATTGTTCCTGCTCAGGTCAATATCTGACGGATTGTTGTATGTGAAAAGGGGTAAGATCCTGAATACTTCACCTGTAATAGCATGAAAAGCGGCCAGAATATGATCCAGTTGCAGGTCCGGATCGTCTTCAGCTTCGGCTTCAACAATTTCCGCGCTGGCTGTTGCTTTGGCTCCCTCAACTTTTTTTATGGTGTTTTCTGCCTGTTCAGATAATATCTTTACGGCATTTTCACTCACGCCAAAGTGGGAGAGAGGCACGGAGAAAAGAAAGCCATATGATGAGATATATCTTAGCTGCTCACGTAAAGCATGGGTATTTGCTTCATTATTATCATTCTCAAAATCGGTTTTTGCATTTTTCAGGTTCTCAAAGTCCGGTTCAAGCCCTGAAATAAAATTACTTGCCTTGTTAATTAATTCATCAATGGCAATTCCTTTGGGATTATTTTTATCAACCGTTTCTTCCTTTGAGGGAGAAGAGAAATCTTCAGCATGTAGTGCCCTTGAATCAGTTATCAGCTTCTTGAGGTATAGAGCCAGGGGAAATATTTCTGCCATTGTAAGATCATCTGCTTCGGGATCTATTTTATCATCAAAATTAATTTTTACTGCAGTATCATCCTCTATGCTGTTTATATTGCGGTAATAGTAACTAATGAGCAATTCAAGTTCAGTAGCACCTGATTGCAATTCATTACCCAGCATGTAAATAAAATCTATAGGATGGATACTCAGAGCAGACAGGCTTAATTTTGCAGGACTGCTGTATGTATCTTCTCCTGTTTGATGCTGGACAGAAAATAATATTTTTTCAGGCTTTCCCAGGCAATTACCCAGCCAAATGTTTACTGAAGGTTCCAGTAAAGCTCTGGGACTTAAAGGGGTAATATTCCATGGATTTTTTTCAGGTAAACTCAGATCGGGATTGGTTTCAAACTGTAGCATTACCTTATTGGTAAATGTGATTTCGTTGCCTCTTTGCGATTTAATTCCGTCAATATTTGTGGGCATTTCAGAATCAGAAAGTGTTTTTAGAGCTGCTCCCACTTTATCAAAATTTCCAAGGGAGAGGTGATAAGCACTTTCTGAAGTCAATACATCTTTAATGGCATCGATAGAATCTTTGAGATCATCCACCAGTTCAGGGATGGCTGTCCTTACTTCGTTTGAAGCTCCTGAGAGTGTAGAAATACCGTACGGAAAACTTAATTTTGTCTCTGCAAGGTTCAATCCGTTTACAACAGCATAATCCTCAACTTCTTCTACTGCACCATTGGTACCTTTTTGCGGAATGGCTTGTTTTTTAACCGGAAATTTCAGCCTGAAATCTAAAATGTACTGGTTAAGATTTAGTGAAGGGGTTTCGGATGATTTATCATGCATTCCCCTTTCAAATTGATAACCTAACAGTACTTCCAGACTCTGTCCGTTTCTGATTCCCTGAATCAGTTCCATGGCGTTTCTGATCCTTGCTGATGAAAGGTTAATTGAAAGCAAATCCTGATTTTCACGAGAGGCATGGGTAAGATAAGCATTTCGTAATAATGCCGCGGCACTGGCATGATTTAAACTTGGAGTATGTACATATCCACCGTTTTCCGGATCAACAAAAACCTCACTATTATCTCCTTTTTGCAGTTCCGGGGGTAATTCACTATCCGCAATAGTGTCTTTTGAAGAACGGATTTTTACGTCTTCAAGCCAACCGAAAGCACCGGTATAAATTCCTTTATTCACCTGGCCGTCGGAATCAGGCAGCATATTCCGCTGTTCCTTTAGCCTGCTGGTAAACAGTCCTGTTTGCCAGGCATCCAGTCGATAAGTAAGAGTATCAGTATGTTCAATAAATGCTCTCTCAAGATGTGCTGTAGGACGATTAGCTAAAAACCTCAGGGCCTCTTTTACTTCATGCAGGTAATTTTTGTTGTAATTGTCAAATATAATTGAGGGAGTGGTCAGCAGCAGGTCACCAACGGATATTTCCTGGTTAATAGTTGTTGCAAGATCTGTATTCCCGGATTGAACCTGACTGACTTTGGCCTTCATCAGATCCCAGCGTGTAGGCTCATTTGTTGATTTGATATTTATAAAATCCCTGGCCCTTTTATATCGTGGCATTTCCACCTGATTGGCAAGAAAGAACAGCCCGGTATTGTCAGATAATTCTAAAAGGAGTGAATGTCTGAGCATCAGGTACAACAGATAATTCGGGGCTTTAATATCCGTTCCGAAGTCTTGCTTTTCCAGGGTGTCAACGCTGTCAATTTCTGATAACCAGTGAATATAGTTTTTATTATCTGTGTAAGGTGTAATTAGTCTTTCTTCAGAAAAAGGATTTCCATCAATCAGGTTAATTTCGGTTAAGGGTACATGAAAATGCTGATAAATCAATTGCATAAAATGTGGTATCTTTTTCAAGTCCCCGCTTTCATCATAAAAATTATAGCCCAGCCCTGTCATTACCGAACCAAAAAATACAGATCTCCAAATTGAAGAAACATAATCATCGTAATATTTTCCTCCCCGTTTAAAGTCATCCAGATTCTTCAGATAATCTCCACTGTAGCCCACTCTTCTGAAATGCTCAACAGAGTTTGGATGTAATCCCAGTATTTCGAGCAGCGTTTTTGAAGGATCATCACTCTTTCCTATATATGCAACCCTGGGTAAGAGTGATTTCCACAGATTATTAAAATGATCGAGAATATTATGCAATTTGTATTGAAAATGGTCGTATTTCGGATCAATTTTATAATTTTTGAAATCAGAGGCAGGCAGGATACCGTAGGGTTGATTTCCGACTCTGATGGCACTGATGGGACCGCGGCCTTTTACCTCGTTTGTGAAGAATTTTCGGATCTCTCTTATATAGTAATCATTAAACACCGGTTCCATCATGGAATCAAGGAAATAACCCAGGGTGCCCGGATATAAGGCACGGTTCATGGCCAGGGATTCCGCATTTTCCAGTTTGCCCGCATTGAAAATGTTATGAAAAGTACTCTGATCGATACCAAGAAACTCAGCAAGCAATTGTCCGTCAGAAATTTTCAGCGGGTCATTTTCTTTGGAAAACAGTGCACCATTGCTTTCAGTATAATAACTCATGTTGTCAAAAATATCATTCTCTGAAAAATCTGATGTTGTTTCATCGGTATTGTTCGTAGCTGCACCTTGCTTTAAAAGTGTAAACCCTGAATCAGAATAATGATGATCTTTAACCAGATTCTGTAGCATTAACTGCCCTTCCTCTGCATCAGTACTCCATTTAATTCCAAGTACATATAGTTTTTCAAATCCGTTTTTTGCCTGTATGGGTGAGAGCGGTATTTTTAATCCCATACCCATGTCAATGGCTTTGTCAAAATCAGTTATCCAGTCAAATTTCTCCCCGAGAATTATCTCTCCTGCAGTCTGGTCTATTGAATGATCTGCATCCAGAGGATCAGGTCCGCAGATCAGGGGATCAGGAATTTGTTTTCCGATACCCAGTCGTATTTGTTTACCATTTTCAATGGTAGTCACAACAAATCTGTCGGGCATTATTTTCGAACGTGGTTCCAGGGTCCATGAATCTGGTTTTGTCACATCAAATTCAGGAAAAACAAGATCATCAACATTTCCACCAGGGGCTGTCTCATCCCAGCTGCCTGGTTTTGTCTTTTTTGCTACCCAGGCCGATCGGGGAGCTCCATAGCTGTCAACAAGTACGGTCCATGCTGTTTTTTTTGCTTCTTCGTCGTTTCCCGCTTCCAGAATATTTTTCCAGTAAATAAATCCTTTCTCTATTTCTTCCTCTGTTAGTTCATCTTCATGGGTGACAATTGCAATATCATCCGGGTATATTCGCACCCATAGTTCCCATGTAT
>DASQZP010000670.1:0-6107 GCA_035638655.1 Bacteroidales bacterium | reverse complement strand
AAATACGTTCTGATTTATGAGTAAAAAAGTCATATCTCTAATTATCATCACACTCGTAGTATTATTTATTGGATACTCAATTTTAAATATTCAAGAATCAAAAAGTGAGTATAAATTCGAGAAAATAGAATACTTTGAAAAGGGATTTAAAGGAATATTAATATCAAAGAATTTAAATAGAGGTATTCGGATTAGGTTAAAAACAAGTGGAAAACAATTAGAGAAATATTTATATTCCAGCAAGAACTTCGATTATAATCCTGATAATTTATATGACTTTATAATGCAAGGTGATTCAATTGTTAAAGTCCCCAATAGCCTTGATTTATATATTTTTAGAGATGATAAAAAATATTACTTTAAACTTGGAGAATATATTAATGATTAAATATTTACTGGCACTAATGTGGTATAAAAAATTGCCGGTTCATCGGTTCTTTAAAGGGTTTCTCCCGCATCAAGTTCATTGTATCTTGATAAGGAATCGCTCCGCAAACGGCAACTTTTCATACCACCGCTGTTATGGTTAATGGTGAAACGACAAGCAGTAGGAATTGGATGAAATATCAAAAAATACAATATGTGCAAGTTTTGATAATTTAAATTGTAACTTTGTCAAATGGATAACTACACAAATCGAAAAGAATATATAGACAAACTGCTGTCCTACAAAGACAAAGACTTGATAAAAGTTGTGAGTGGCTTGCGTAGGTCAGGAAAAAGTACTTTGCTTGAAATTTACCATGACCTTTTATTAAAACAGGGTATCAGTAAGCGACAAATGCAATTTTTCAATTTTGAACTACCAGAAAATTACCTGAACAAAACCTGGAGTGATATATATTTCGAGATAAAGAAAAAAATGCTACCAGATAAAACCAATTATGTTTTTTTGGATGAAGTACAAAACATACCATTATTTGAAAAATTGGTGGACGGACTTTTTGCTACAGAAAAAACAGATATTTATATTACAGGTTCAAATGCATTTTTATTGAGTAGTGAATTGGCAACTTTATTGAGCGGTCGTTACATTGAAATTTCTATTTTGCCATTTTCGTTTAAAGAATACTTAACAGCACGAAATATTGATACAGGCAATAAATACCTCAATTTCGAAGCCTTATTTTTTGATTATGTAAACGAAACTTCATTGCCAAAAGGTGTAGAATTGCGTGAAAGTGGTTTTGACAAAATATACGAATATCTTGATGCCATTTACACAACAATAATCGAAAAAGACATAACACAACGACATCAAATAAACGACAAACGTGCTTTTGCTAACATTGTAAAATTTATGGCGTCTAATATTGGAAATCAACTTTCACCAGGTAATATTTCCAAAACTCTTAAGCAAGACGGCCAAAACATACATCACTCCACGGTTGAAAAGTATTTGGATTATTTGGTGACAAGTTTTGTATTTTACAAAGTAAACCGCTTCGATTTGAAAGGTAAAAAACAATTGGCGACTCAAGAAAAATATTATTTGGTGGATGCCGGTTTACTAAATGTTTTGGCAGGCAAAGAGAGAATAACAGAAAGAGGACACATTTTAGAAAATATTGTTTATTTAGAATTATTACGCAGAGGCAACAAAGTATGGACAGGTACCGCCCGAAATACTGAAGTGGACTTTGTTTGTAAAAATCCAACAGGCGAAATTGATTATTATCAAGTGGCCTGGCAAATGACAAATGAAAGTACAGTTGAGCGTGAGTTTGGGGCATTAGAAAAAATCAACGACAACTATCCAAAATATTTGCTAACGACAGATTCATTTACACAAAATCGTAGCGGAATTAGACACATGAATGTATTTAATTGGTTACTTGATACAAATGAAAAGAAAGAAAGAATAACCACAAACCACAATATCGGATGAAGCCCCTGAAAAAACAGTACCAATTGTCCGGGACGTGATCCCAAAGACAGGGTCAGAAACCGTAAGGTAGAGGATCTTCAGAGTCTCAATGCCGATTAAGGGCATGGATGCATTAGCATGGCCAACATAGGTAAACATTCCGTAACTGTCGAAAAGGCGTGAGAGCGAAAACTAAGACTGATACGCTCCCTACCAAAATGGCAGGCTGACAGGTTAGGGTCGTTTAACGCAGCCCCTATGGGAATGTAGATCAGCCGGCTGACAGGATGAACCTAAATCCACAACCCGACAGGTGGTGAGCTCATGTATTCCATTTAAAAGATATGAATGTCAATTCATAAACCACTACATTTGTAAGTATTGTTAACTAATACATAAGATTACCGCCGGGTGATCCTTCGCCTGAAGGCCTTTAAAGAGCCTGAGCCGTATTCCGGGAACCTAAACAAAGTGTAACTCATGCTTTTTAAGCAAAAACTTGTTCGTACAGTTCTTAGGGGGCATGACCTACCCGGTGGGGCATAACAAAAAACATCCTGCAACACATTAATATTCTGATTGATTAAGTATATTTGTAAGAAAAATACAATGACCGAATTTGCAGAAAAATATATAAACCCATTTACTGATTACGGATTTAAAAAGCTTTTCGGAGAAGAGCCAAACAAGGATTTGTTATTGGATTTTCTGAATGAATTGCTAAAAGAAGAGCAAGGACAAATAAAAGACCTGACATATTTAAAAACAGAACAATTAGGAGCATCTGATACAACAAATTGAACGGTTGAAATAATTACGCCACCTGACAATATAGGATTTAGGGTTCAGTTGAGACAAAAGAAGAGGCAGTAAATTGGAACGTATGCTGGCAACTGCTTTTATTCAATTAATAAAAGGTTATTATGAAAACTTTCATCATTTCTATCCTACTCCTTATTCCCGTATTAATAAATGCACAAACCTCCTGGAGTGTTGTAATTGACGATAATAATTGTAATAAGTCCGAGGTCACTGATTATGGCTTATTAAATGATTCTGTGGTACTGGTGAGTGGTATTGCAAGCAATGCATCCTGTACGTTTCATAAGTTGTATGCATATGATCTTCATGGAAACAGACTATGGGAAAGTGGCGGTTTATTCGATGCAATGTATACAGATGGGAAATATGTATACACGGCAGGAATATTTTTTGTAGATGATGTCATGGGTACAGAACATATAGGTGTAGCCAAATTTGATAAAGAAGGAAATGAAGTTTTCAATACAATATGGCCGGCAGCGTATCATTATGAATTGTATTTTCCAAATCCGCTGGTTAGTATTGATGTTTCTGCCAATGGAATGATTTTAATCGCTTCAGAAAATTATATAGTAAAAAACGATTCGCTGGGAAAATTCCTTTACTGGAAAGAATGGCCATATAAAACAAGTATATCAAATGCGTTCTGGCAGAATGATACTACCTGGCTGATTATGTCTCAAAGCGCAATTTATCAGACGGATACAACATTCAGAATAATGGATTCTTTACACTTTGCTAACAACATTAGAGATACTAAGTTTTTCAGAGATACCCTGTATTGTTTATTTGAAAATGAGTTGGTGCGCATAGATACTTCTTTATCTCTAATTGATACGCTTCTGTCCGGTACCGTATCCAACTACGAAGCGATAAATTTTTATAATGACAATCTTTGGGTACAGTCCAGTACAGCAGAAAAAATTCACCTGAATAAAATACAAAAACATTCGGGTAGTAAGTCCCTTACTTTTGATATGTTATTTTCTGTTCATAGATTTATAGTTGCAGATAGTAATTATGTATTTATAGGTAATTCTCCTTCGCAACAAATGGGTATATATAACTACAATATAGCTGCTTCAGGAACCCCGAAGATTGTACTTCCCGATATTGAGCTGGTGGATTTTGATATTGACAGTATTGTCCTGGATTATGTATATTATCCTGATGATACTTTTGCGGTAGGCTATAATTTTATTACTGATATTACTATTGGGAACAAAGGTAATGATACAGTTAATTCATTTGCTTTATTTCTGGACCTTTACGGTGGTACTAATTGTAGCCAGAATTTCTTTTATAAGAAATTTGATGATCTGACCCTGTTGCCTGATCAGGAAATTATATTAAAGTTGCCGAGAATATACCAATATGGCATTGAAAATAACCAGTTGTGTTTTGAAATACTTGCTCCCAACTCAATGGTTGAAACCAATATATCCAATAATACACTTTGTAAAACATTCACCATAACAGGTATAAGGGAGCATTCCAATCCTTCTTTGAAAATATTTCCCAATCCCGTGTTCGATGAATTAACAATAGAGAATTCAGAAAACCGTATTAAATCGCTGGCAATTTATGATTTGTATGGAAAACAGGTAATGAACAGGACGTATTCATCACAAATCTTAAAGCTAAATTTAAAAGATCTTCCGGCAGGTATATATGTGGTTCAATTGAAATATGACGACAGACAGGTGAGACGGGCCATTATTAAGCGGTAAATAATTAAAAACATATCATTTATCAGATAATTATTCATTGGCATCCTTAATTTTTCTATTTTTAGGGGGCAGTTTATCAGCAGAAGAGCTCATAAAAAATTAGTAAATGGTTTCTTTCGCAAAACGAATTTTCTTACTGATTCTCTTAATACTACCTTTTTTATTTACTACTGAAGGGTTTGCACAGCATTATGGCATAGGTATGCCGTTTATTACTTCATTTGGCGAAAAGGATTTTAATGTATCCAGTCAGAACTGGGATGTTGTGCAGGATTCAAGGCAGGTAATGTATTTTGCCAATGATTATGGAGTACTCGAATTTGACGGAAGCAACTGGAATATCATTCAGGTACCCGATAACAGGAGTGTGACCCGTTCACTGGCTTTTGGCTCCAATCACCGCCTTTATGCGGGGGGGCAGGATTTTATAGGCTATATTGATTCCGGTGACAGTGCACTCAACATGAATTCGCTGGCGGACATGTTGCCTCCCGGCGAACAGAACTTCGGAACAATCTGGAAGATTTTCAATGTTGATAACAAAATGATATTTTTTTCCTGGAATGCGCTGTTTATTTTTGACGGACAATCCTTTAAGATCATTAAGGCCGATCAGCCCTTTAAAACCTGTTTCAAGGTTGGTAAAAGGATATTTATTCATGGGGACAAACTATATGAGTTAAAAGGTGATTCGCTTAAGAGTCTTCCTGCATCTGATTATATGAAAGACCGGAATATTGCTTTTATTTCAGACATAAGCGAGAATAATCTGTTAATTGCATTTGATGATGGTGAAATGGTTACCTATGATTATCAGACGGTGACCCCATTTTCTTTATCAGATAAAACACTGTTGAAGGAGAATAAATTTTTATGTGGTATACGGCTGAAAAATAATCTTTTCCTTGCCGGTACCAGCGACAATGGCCTGATTGTATTTGACAAATCAGGGAGGGTACACAAACATATTACCAAATCCGACGGATTGGGTCACAATCATATAAAACAGGTCTTTGAAGACGATAACGGGAACTGGTGGATACTTAATGAAAACGGCATTGACATTGTAGAGGCTTCCTCGCCTTTTTACCGTATTTCTGTTGATCCGGAAAATCCCCTTTCTGTTTATTCTTCATTTCATTTTAAAGACAGGATATATGCAGCTACCCATTCAGGACTTTACGTTGCCCCATGGAACAACTATACCTCAAATCCTGTATTTAAGAGGGTGCCGGGTGTTGGCGATATCTGCTGGAACCTGGATACTCTCGGGGGAAACCTTTATTTGTCCAATGGTGACGGGTTATACAGGGTTGAAAATGAGCTGGCAGTAAACATTTATAACGGAACACCGGTATGGACACTGATACGGCTTCCGCAGCATCCGGATGTCGTGCTTGCGGGCACTTATGAGGGACTGGCTCTTTTTAAAAGGGTGAATGGAACGCTTCAGTTTGTGAAAAAGCTGAAGGGTTACTCAGAAACAAGCAGGGTAGCTGCCGTAGACAATGAAGGCAATGTATGGATATCGCACGGGTTCAAAGGAGTTTTTAAAATTACGCTCTCTGATGCAGCTGATTCGATACTTAATGTGGAATTCTATAACAGTAATAAGGGGTTTCCTTCTAATCTGTTTATCAATGTCTTCAAAATTAATGGTGAAATTATTTTTGGTACACAATTGGGTG
>DASQZP010000669.1:0-3046 GCA_035638655.1 Bacteroidales bacterium | reverse complement strand
TTGATCCGTTAATGCCAGGTACCGATAAATATACAGGTGTAAACTGGGAAATATTGAGATATTCGGATGTGTTGTTGATGTTTGCTGAAGCTGATAATGAAATAAATCAGGGGCCAAGTGCGGAAGCAATTGACGCATTGAGGCAGATTCGTGAACGTGCATACGGTGACAATGCAGATAAGATGCCTGCAATTCCAACTGATTACGATGGATTTTTCAAAGCCATAGTTCAGGAACGCGCCTGGGAACTGGCTGGAGAAGCTGTACGCAAATATGACCTGATAAGATGGAATTTACTGGCAGATAGCTTGCCGCGACCAAAGCTGAAATGACAAAAATTTACGATCAGGATCCTGAATATGCAGGTATCCCCTGGAAAATTGCATGGAGAAATGAAGGAGAAAAAATGCAATTCCTGAACTGGAATACACCGCTTGATTCGGCAGCGCTGGCGCAACGAGACACTATAATGTGGCCCAATGTGGCAAACTGGGCAAGTTCTCTCACTCCTGAATATGTTGAGTCTATAGCTCAATATTTTGAACCAAACAGGAAAGAATTGCTGCCAATACATCAGAGTATCCTTGATGCAAATCCAAATTTAAAAAACGATTATGGATATTAATTAATTAGGTATCTGTCCCTCCTGGGGGCAAATACCTGTTATCTTAATTTTTTTATTGTTAAACCTAAAACTATTTAGTTATGAAGAAAATTATTCTACTCTTAAGTTTTGCAATTGCAGGGTTGGGCATATCAAGGGCCCAAACAACAATTTCCGTAGGTAACGGGGATGATCTGATCAAAGCTGTCGCAGATGCTGCCGATGGTGATGTTATCGAATTGTCGGATGGTATTCATAAGGCAAATTACGATTATATCAGTATAGTCGATAAAAGCATTACTATCAAAGCCGCTGCCGGCGCACATCCTATTGTGTATTTTGAAAGACTGAATCTGGAAAACAGTACAGATGGTACTACACCTGTAGGATTAACCCTTGACGGAGTTGAGTTTTCAGGTTTCCAGGTTGATTCTCTGACAGGCGATGAGGATACCGAAGGTGATCTGGTTGGTGAATACTTTATTAATCTTGATGGTTCACTTAAATCATTTACTGATATCATTGTAAAGAACTGTACTGTCAGGAATGTCAAAGTAACAACCGTCCGTGGAGATCGCTCAACCTACTCCGGGAATGGCTTTGAGTTTGATAACGACATTATTTACGATGTAAGAGATGCCAATAACAACAGCTATGGCCCTTTCAGACTTAAAAAGAATATCTCTTTTGAGTATCTGCACATCACAAACTGTACTTTTTACAACATCGTAAACAAAATTATTGACCTCGAGGATCAGGAAACTCCCGGTGAGGTAATCATTGATAACTGTACTTTTTATAATTTTGGAGGAGCCAATACAGGTCTGTACTTGTTTGATTTTAAAGCTGCAACCTCACTGGATTTTGAGATTACTGACTGTATTTTTTCAAAGCTGAACAGAGAACCTGACGTACAGACAGGTGACCCGGTTGAAATTTACGGTTTCCGTTTCCCGGAAGACGGCCCCGATATTTATACCAAAATTACCACTACCGCTTTTGGTACGGATGTAGTATTTGATAAAGCCGGTGTAGATGATGTAGCAAACGGTGTAATATGGGATGTTAATTCTTATATTTATCCGGATACTGATCCACAATTTGCGGATGCACAAAACGGTGACTTTACATTACCCGAAAATTCTGATCTCCTTCAGGCAAGTGCTGAAGGTACAATTATTGGTGACCCAAGATGGGATCCGAATGCTCCAAATGGAATTTTTAGCGCCGAACAAACTGCGTTGATCAAGATTTATCCTAACCCATCATCATCCAATGTTTTTGTACAAAGCAAAAAAGTAATGAATGTTCAGTTTGTATCCACACTTGGACAAACTGTTAAACAGATTCGTTTGAATAAAGGCATTAATAAGATTGATGTATCCGGTTTGAATGAGGGTGTATACTTCATTATGACCAATAAAGGTCAATTAATTAATAAGCTGGTTGTACAATAATTAAATGAATACCTGAAATGGACCTTCACGGTCCGTTTCAGGTTCTTCTGGTTTATCAATAAGAAAATGCACAAAGTGGTGCTGTTCCGGTTTGGACAGTTCATATGCATGCTATGTTCTTTTCAGAGAAACATTAGGATCCTAAAAAGAAATTGAATTAAGCAACATAAAAATATTAAAAAGATGAGAGTGTATTTGAATATGGGAGTTATTCTCATGTTATTATTTGCAGGATGTTCCAATAAATCTGAAACTGCCATGAATGATCAGTGGACAAAAGTTGATTCATTGCTTGGCCGGATCAGTACACCGGTTTTTCCTGATAAAGAATTTAGTATTAATGACTTTGGTGCAGTAGCTGATGGTGTTACAATGAACACGGAAGCTATAAACAATGCCATTACAGCCTGTAACGATGCAGGGGGAGGCATGGTTATTATTCCACAGGGAAAATATCTTACCGGATCTGTTCACCTGAAAAGTAATGTTAACCTTCATCTGAACGATAACGCGGTTCTGTTATTTTCAACAAATCCCAAAGATTATCTGCCGGTAGTGCTTACCAGATGGGAAGGCATTGATTGTTATAATTATTCTCCGCTAATTTATGCATATGATCTTGAAAATATTGCTATTACCGGAAAGGGAACGCTGGACGGACAGGCAACCGAAGACAACTGGTGGTCGTGGAAAGGACGGTCAGAATATGGATGGGAGGAAGGTATGCACAGTCAGAGTGAACCCAATAGCCGTCCCAGACTTAAAATGTATAATGAAAATCAAACTCCTGTAAAAGAGCGTGTCTTTGGTGATGGCTATTACCTCAGACCTCAGTTGATCAATATTTATAAATGCAGAAATATTCTCCTTGAAGATATTACACTTACCAATTCACCATTCTGGATTATTCATCCTCTTTTAAGTGAAAACCTTACCGTTCGGGGAATCAAAGCAAACAGTAATGGTCCAAACACAGATGGTTGTG
>DASQZP010000668.1:0-7499 GCA_035638655.1 Bacteroidales bacterium | reverse complement strand
GCAACAGCAAAGGACAAAAGATATTTTTAATATCGTATTAGGCGCAATTGCCAGTATTTCTCTGGTTGTCGGAGGGATAGGCATAATGAATATTATGTTTGCTTCTGTGATGGAGCGAATAAAGGAGATAGGAACCCGTATGGCTATCGGGGCCAAAAAGAAGGATATTGTTGTACAGTTTCTTGCTGAAGCCGTTCTGATAAGTTTTACAGGCGGACTGATTGGTGTAATTCTCGGAATTATTCTGTCATATGGAATTGAGAGTTTTGCAGATATAAAAACTATTGTATCTCCTTTTTCCGTAATCATCGCTTTCCTGGTCTCTGCTTCTGTCGGAGTCATCTTTGGCTATTCACCGGCCAAGAGAGCCTCAGAGAGAGATCCGATTGAATCGTTGAGATATGAATAATATTCCGGAGTCCTGTTAATTGATACAATTAAGAAATAATATTTTTATTTGGCTAAAAAGGCCTGGAATAACAGAATTTATTAATGATAATGCTTTTGATTAAGTCATTGGGATGAACAGAACAAAAAATTTTTTATTCACTGGTTTCCTATTGGTTACCAGTCAGTTGATTTTTTCACAACCAGTTAAGAAAGTTTTAAGTCTCGATCAGGTAATATCTATCGCCAAGGATCAGTCGTTACAGGCAATCATGGCCAAGCACCGATTTCGCAGCAGTTACTGGGAATACCGGACATATGTGGCTAAATTCCGACCAAGTTTAAACTTAAATGCCACCTTGCCGGATTTTAATCATACAATAAGTCTGGTTACAGTTAAAGGGGGCAATACTTATACAGAAATTAATGACCTGAATAACTCACTTAAACTATCATTAAATCAGAATATTGGATTGACAGGTGGTTCTATTTTTATTGAATCACAATTGGGACGGCTTGACAGATTAACTGAAGATACTACAAATTATTCTGCTCAACCTATAAGCATTGGTTTTCAACAACCTATTAATGGCTTTAATAGTCTGAAATGGGAGAAGAAGATTGAGCCGCTTAAATATAAGGAGGCCAAAGAAACATATATCAGAGCCATGGAAAATGTTGCCGTACGTGCGGTTGATCTTTTTTTCAATCTTGCTCAGGCTCAGTTAAATATTCGGATTGCTAATGTGAATTTTGAAAATGCCGATACCTTGTATAAGATTGCACAGGGCAGGTACAATATAGGTACGATTGCCGAAAACGAATTGCTGCAAATGGAACTGGGTAAGCTGAATGCTGGTACCGCTGTCAATGAAGGCAACATTGACCTGGAAGAAAAGAAAAACCAGATACGTTCTTTTCTGGGTTATAACGACCAGGTAGATATTTCTCTTGTTATTCCGGTTAAAATTCCAGACCTTGAGATGAATGTTGACAAGGCATATTCCCAGGCATTGCAAAATAATCCTGACATCATTCAGATGGACAGGCAACTGATCGAAGCAAAGCGTGATGTGGCACAGGCCAAATCAGAGAAAGGACTTAAAGCTAATCTATATGCTTCTTATGGTCTCTCAAAGCAGGATGCATATTTAGATGCTGCCTATCAGAATCCAAAGAATCAGCAAGTTGTTCAGGTTGGCCTTCAAATGCCAATTATAGATTGGGGATTAGGCCGGGGCAGATATAAAATGGCAGAATCAAGCCAGGATGTGGTTCGTACTCAGGTAGAGCAGAACAGGATTGATTTCCAGCAAAACATCTTTCTGCAGGTCATGCGTTTTAATCTGCAGGATGACCAGCTTATGATTGCTGCCAAAGCAGATACGATAGCCCAGTTGCGTTATGATGTTACCAAACAGCGATTTCTGATCGGAAAAATTGATGTATTGGATCTGAATGTGGCACAAAGTGAAAAGGACGTTGCAAAACGTGGTTATATCTCAGCATTAAGAAACTACTGGAATTATTTTTACACCCTCAGACAAATCACCTTATACGATTTTATCAGTGATAAACCCCTTGATACTGATTTCGATCAATTGTTGAAATAGCATTTTACTTTACTTTACCATGTTTTAACCCGGCGGATTATTTTTATGCCGGGTTTTATTTTTTATAATCTGACTAAATAAGCTAATTCTGTCAACAATGGAGCTTACCATTTGTTCTTGTAAATACATTTGAAATTTCTGTTTGAAGTATTAAAACAGTTTATTAAAAATATTTACATAATTTCATATATATATTCTTTTTGCTAATTTTAGCTGTTTAAAAAATAATTCATAAAAAATCTTACAGGACATGGAAAAAATTACAGTTGTCGGAGCAGGAAATGTTGGTGCTACCTGTGCCAATGTGATAGCACATAAAGACCTGGCCCGTGAAGTTGTGCTGGTTGACATCAAAGAAGGCCTTGCTGAAGGGAAGGCCCTTGATATGTGGCAGGCTTCATCTATTAATAATTACAATACGAAGGTTATTGGGTCGACCAATGATTATGAAAAGACAAAAGGATCGGGCGTTGTCGTTATAACTTCCGGAATACCCAGAAAACCGGGCATGTCAAGAGATGATTTAATAAAGACCAATGCAAATATTGTTAAACAGGTTACTGAAAATGTCACCAAATATTCACCGGATGCCATTATTATTGTTGTGTCCAATCCGCTTGACGTTATGACTTACGCGGCTTTTAAAGCCTCCGGAAAAGAATGTAAAAAAGTTTTCGGAATGGCCGGTATCCTTGACACTGGTCGTTATAAGGCTTTTATTGCCGATGCTTTGAACATATCTCCCAAAGATGTACATGCATTGTTGCTTGGTGGTCATGGTGATACAATGGTTCCGCTTCCCCGGTATACTTCTGTTAACGGTATTCCGGTAACCGAATTGCTGGATGAAAAAACCATTAGTCAAATCGTGGAACGTACAAGAAAAGGAGGCGGTGAACTGGTTAACCTGATGGGTACTTCAGCCTGGTATGCTCCAGGTGCTGCTGCAGCACAAATGGTGGAAGCCATCGTGGATGACCAGAAGCGTATTTTCCCTGTTTCAACCTGCCTGAAAGGTCAGTTTGGCCTTAATGATGTTTATCTTGGTGTGCCGGTGAAACTGGGTAAAGGTGGTATAGAAGAAGTAATTGAAATACAACTCGATGATAAAGAAAAAGAATTATTGAGTGCCTCAGCAAAATCTGTTCGCGAAGTAATGAATGTATTGGACGGCATGAATATTTTCTGATAGAATCCTAACCAAACATGTATAATTTCTAAGGGCCGGTAATAATTAAGATTACCGGCTTTTTATGTTTTTATACTGATTAAGTCAAAATTAATCGTACCTTGTAACACTTTTTTACATAGATTGTTTAATTGTAATTTGCAAAATTTACTTTTCGGTTTCCCGTGAGTTCAGTTAGCTGGTAGTCTTGCATATTCCAAAACGTATGATTTTCTGGTTTTTCTTATCAGAAACAGGGAACAACTTGTAAAAAAAATTTAATATATTTGCGCCGTGAATTTAAAAAGGCAAGAACTAACTAAGAAATAAAGACAAAAAAGAGAATCAAATGCAGAATAAAGGAGCCATTCGGTTATTAGCCATCGCGTTGGCATTAGTTTGTTTATATCAGTTATCATTTACCATTGTTACTTCCAGTGTTCAGAATAAGGCTGAAAAGTATGCCCGGGAAAAGGTTGACAATCTTTCTCTCCAGTCTGTTCCACAGGAGAGATTACAGGTTTACAAAGACTCCCTGAAGAACAGGTTTGAAAGTGCTTATCTGGATTCAATGTCAGGAGAGGTTGTATACAATTTTCTTGGTTTGCGCAAGTACACTTTTAATGAGTGTAAAGGTCGCGAGATCAACCTTGGTCTTGACCTGAAAGGAGGGATGAACGTAACTCTCGAAGTTTCAGTTGAGGATATTATCAAGTCACTGGCAAATCACAGTACTGATACTACATTCAACAAAGCCCTCAAACTGGCAAAACAGATGCAGAAGAACAGTCAGGAAGACTATATTACTCTTTTTGGCCGGGCTTTTAAACAACTTGATCCCAATGGCCGGTTAGCTGCTATTTTTAACACTGTAGATCTCCGTGATGAGATAAATTTCAATTCAACCAATGATGAAGTCCTTAAAGTGATCCGTAAGGAAGCTCAGGGTGCCATCGATAATTCTTTCAATATCCTGCGTACAAGGATCGACCGATTTGGTGTTACACAGCCGAATATTCAGCAGCTTGGGACCACTGGCCGTATTCTGGTTGAGTTGCCTGGTGTAAAGGATCCTGAACGTGTTCGTAAATTATTACAGGGAACTGCCAATCTTCAGTTCTTTGAAACATATGAAAACAGCGAGGTTTATCCTTATCTGTTAAAAGCGAACGAGCGGTTGAAAGAGATCAGGGAAGCTGAAAAAGCCCTGAATGATACAGTAATTCCGGTTGGCGAAAGAAATATGCCAGCTGATACCAGCACTCCTGAAATTACTCCGGAAGAAAAAGATACTGCAGGTGGCGAAGTTTCACTTATCAACCAGCTTGAAAGTGATTCGCTTGCATCTGATACTGCTGCTTTAGCAGGAGGAAATGAGGCACTCATGCAGAATTATCCGCTTTTTGCAGTTCTGCAACCCAATGTTACCCGTGATAATCAGTTGGTACCAGGTTCTGTAATTGGTATGGCTCAATACAAGGATACAGCCCAGGTTGATGAATATCTGCATATGCAGCAGATCCGCTCACTCTTCCCTAGAAACATCCGTTTTTACTGGGGTGTTAAGCCATATAAATATGACAAAACAGGAACTTATTTTGAATTGCATGCCATTAAGATCACAACCCGTGATGGTCAACCACCGCTTGATGGTGATGTAATAACTAACGCCCGTGCCGAGTTTGGTCAGAACAGAGCTAATGCCGAAGTTACCATGACAATGAATGGGGAAGGCGCCAAGACCTGGGCACGACTCACCAAAGAAAATGTAGGTAAGTGTATCGCCATTGTCCTTGATGGTTATGTATATAGTGCTCCCCGTGTTAACCAGGAAATTAAAGGAGGAAATTCTTCTATTACCGGAGATTTCACCATCACTGAGGCACAGGACCTCGCCAATGTATTGAAATCAGGTAAATTGCCGGCTCCTGCCAGAATTATACAGGAGGCCATTGTTGGACCTTCTCTGGGTCAGGAATCAATTCATGAAGGATTTAGTTCATTTGCCATTGCTTTTGTGCTTGTGCTGATATACATGATATTTTATTACAGCCGTGCCGGTTGGATTGCCGATCTCGCATTAGTATCCAACGTCTTTTTCATCATGGGCGTACTTGCGTCCCTTGGAGCGGTGCTTACGCTTCCCGGTATTGCCGGTATAGTGCTTACAATGGGTATGGCGGTTGATGCCAACGTGATCATCTATGAACGTATCAAGGAGGAGATCAGAGCCGGGAAAGGGGTTAAGCTGGCTATCTCTGAGGGTTATAAAAATGCATATAGCGCCATCATCGATGGTAACCTTACGACCTTGCTTACAGGTGTTGTACTCTTCATTTTTGGTACAGGTCCGATCCAGGGCTTTGCAACTACCCTTATTATTGGTATCCTTACCTCCCTGTTTTCAGCAATCTTCATCTCTCGTTTGATTTTCGAGGGACTGCTGAATAAGAACAAATCAGTTAAGTTTGCAACCAGGCTTACTGAAAATATTCTAAAAAATCCGAAAGTAGATTTTCTTGGGAGAAGAAAAATATTTTATGTCATCTCTTCTACCATCATCCTGATAGGATTGATATCTATCTTTACCCGCGGCTTTAACCTGGGTGTTGACTTTATGGGTGGACGTACCTATATCGTGAAGTTTGAAAAACCTGTTAATACAGTTGAAGTTCAGAAACAGCTTGCTGCAGTTTTCGATAATCAGGCCCCTGAGGTTAAAACATTTGGGTCAGAAAACCAGGTGAAAATTACTACCAAATACCTGATTGACCAGAATAATACTGACAAGATGAACGTGGACAGTATTGTGGATCATAGCTTATATCAGGGATTACTTCCTGTAATTGGGCATAGTGTTTCATTTGAGAAATTCACCTCTGATTATTGGATGAGTTCGCAGAAAGTGGGCCCAACCATTGCCGATGACATTAAGGTTTCTGCAGTATGGGCTATCGTCCTTTCACTGATCGGTATCTTCCTGTATATCTTCTTCCGTTTTAAAAACTGGAGGTTCGGTTTGGGTGGTGTGGCTGCCCTGTTTCACGATGCTTTGATTGTACTTGGGCTATTCTCACTGCTCTATCAGCGGCTACCCTTCTCACTGGAACTTGATCAGGCTTTTATCGCGGCCATCCTGACGGTGATCGGATATTCTATCAATGATACGGTGATTGTATTCGACCGGATTCGTGAATATGTGGGGCTTTATCCAAAGAGAGAGCGGCTCGACATTTATAATGCAGCTCTGAACAGTACGCTTGGCCGTACCCTGAATACTGCGCTGACAACCTTCTTTGTATTGCTGGTTATCTTTATTTTCGGTGGTGAAGTGATCCGCGGTTTCGTATTTGCCCTGATGATTGGTGTGGCTGTTGGTACTTATTCTTCACTATTTATCGCAACTCCGATTGTCTTTGATACAATTCACAGTAATAAACCTGTAAAAGCAAAAGCTGTTGCAGGCAAGAAGAAATAAGATCAAAGAAAATATAAATTTTGTTAAAAAAGCCTCAACATTTTTATTGAGGCTTTTTTAATACCAAACTTTCGTTTTATCTTTGTAAAAAATATTTTGGAAAAATGTTTAATCAATTGTTATTCATTAGCGGACCCGAAATATTTGTAGTTTTTATTGTTGTATTACTCTTGTTTGGGTCAAAGAAGATTCCTGAAGTTGCCAAAGGTCTTGGAAAAGGTTTGTCAGAATTTAAAAAGGCTACTGATGATATCAAAAAAGAAATAAATGACAGTTCAGGCGATGTAATGAAAGATATCAGGGAG
Source organism: Bacteroidales bacterium (assembly GCA_035638655.1). Taxonomy (GTDB): domain Bacteria; phylum Bacteroidota; class Bacteroidia; order Bacteroidales; family DASQZP01; genus DASQZP01. The sequence goes on along the minus strand of DASQZP010000668.1, from coordinate 548 downwards.
ATTCAGGATACAGTAAACAAAAAACACTGAGTCTCAGAGTAAAAAATTTTGCATATTCACCCGGCATTACTCATCTTTGCCGGGTGTTTTGATTTAATATTATGGAATATCTAAAAGTACTGGCTGGGTTTGTTGTATTGTTGTATAGTGGTAATTACCTGGTGAAAGGTGGTGTGTCACTGGCAGGACACTTCAAAATAAGTTCTCTTGTTGTCGGTATTACTTTTGTATCACTTGGTACATCGGCGCCTGAACTTATTGTAAGTGTACAGGCTGCTCTAAAAGGTCATCCTGATATATCTATTGGGAATGTTGTAGGATCCAACATCTCAAATATCGCGCTCGTACTGGCAATTACTTCCATTATCATTCCTATTAAAGTGAGCCGCAATTCAGTTATTATTAACTGGCCTGTGATGATGCTTGCCAGTGTGCTGTTCTACGTTTTTATCATGAATTTTTCCCTTGACAGGTGGGAGGGAATTATTTTTATCCTGGGATTGATTACTTTCCTTTACCTTTCGATTCATAATTCACGAAAACAACAT
>DASQZP010000667.1:0-2172 GCA_035638655.1 Bacteroidales bacterium | reverse complement strand
TGTTCGAAGCGATGAAAGGTAGCTGTGACACATATACGATGTTGGTGGCAGTAGCTCCTAGCCAATCGAGATATTAAGATGCTTTCCTAAGCCAATTTCTATCAATTTATTATAGGTAGATAACTGGATATCGCTCTTACCCCTTTCGATCCTGGAGATATAGCTTTTTTTTGTGCCCGTTCTTTCAGCAAGTTCTTCCTGGGTCATGTTGGCTTCCTTCCTGGCCTCTTTTAACATAACACCTAATCGGAAGGACAGTGAATCGGCATCATAAGTATCTCTTGCAGGCGTTCCTTTTTCCCCGTATTTATCTTTTAAAATATCTTCGAAATCCGTAATGTTGTTCATTCTATTATCCTCCATATTTTTCAACCATATACTCTTTCCTCAGTTTTTTTCAGCCATCTTGATTTCCTTAGCAGGCGTTTTATGTGATTGCTTCACGAAGCAGTTGGTTAATACCACTAAATCTCCTTTATCAAAAAAGCAAAGAATCCGAATACTTTTAAATGTTGTAATGACTCTGATTTCATAAATTCCTGCTGTCTTTCAAGATGTTTAAGGAACTTCACTGGAACATGTTTCTCAAATCTCACCAGGTCAAGTACATATTCTATCTTCACCTGTACTTTCGGATCCTGTGATTTGTAGAAATTGATAAAGTTGTCCCTGAAGGCAAAGATCTTTCTTATCATGGAACAAAGTTAACTAATAAGTGCACAAATTGAAAATCTATTGAGAATAATTTTTGTCCGATGCGGGAGAGATTTGCTATTGCCACCAACGGATGGCAATATGCGGAGGCCGGGATTTCGAAGCTCTTTCGTATCAAGTCGTTGCTGCCGTTTATTAAATGTTATGTTGTTCAAATTTACCACAATTCGCGCAATGTTTTATGACCGGCTGTTACCGCCAGGTGTTTATTTTCTCAATCATTTTATTTACAGTTTACTACTCATTTTCTGTCAGTCCTTATGCAGGAACAGGCAAGCTCTTTTGCAGGTTTTGGTTTTGCGTTGGCTTGTGCGACCTGCAAATGTGCTTGTTTGCTATGTTTTGGCTTTACTCTTTAGACATAATAATGATTCGGCGATAACTTGTCAGTGCAGGTTTTCCATTATCTGTTACTTCACAAATAATATGAATTGTTTTATTTGACAAATCAGTTGGTATATCAATTATAGTTTTACTTGACTTGTCATTTTGAATTGTGACCTTTCCCTCGTAAGTGCCGGCTTCTTGCATTATCCACCATTTAAAAGTCAATTGGTCATTTTCCGGGTCAAATGTTTTTGAGGCATCAAGCATAATTGATTTTCCTTGTTTCTTTTCGATATGAACAATGTCAATACCTTCATTTCCATTTAGAACAATTATTGGATTTCGATTCCCTTTACCTTCAGATGCCCAATCCATTCGTGCAGCAAAATTATTGAAGGTTGCCGGATAAAAATATGATTCGTACTTATTACAGATTTCATAAGCTTTTCCCGTATAATTAGTGTATGCAAAAGTGGAATCATCCTCGCAAAGACCCCATTTTAAATAGCCTCCCCAATTAACCTGATTTGGGACAAGTGGATTACTTAAACCATTTGGCATTACATAAAGAAATGAAGGGGTATCACCTTCAACCCCATTTGTATATTTTGGATAAACTTTCCCAAGGTTTCCATGATTTTGTATGTGGAGTGCGTAATCATCCCAATTTTTCTTTCCTGTATTGTTTTGAAACTTCCATGCGCACTCATCCCAGAGAAACATTAAGTCTTTTTCAAATTCCTTTCTCATCCACTGGTGAGAACTAATGTGGTACGGAGTGCCTCCCTGGTATGACCTGTCTTGGTCAGTTATAGCATAAGTCGATATCTTATGTAAGAAAGTCTTTAATTCAACTTCATTTCTTTCTTTTTGAACTTGCCAAATGGATTGAGCCAATGTATTTCCACTTCCCCAAAGTAATATCCATAAAGGGCGTTCATCGTTTTCATCCGCTAATTTGATGATTAAATTACTGCCGTCTGAAATATTGTCTTTTCCAATTTTGTCAATTCCTCTTTGCTTACTCCCAAATACGGTGCGTTGACGTAAATAGTCCGGACTTGGCCAATACTCCATAGTTTGCTGAGATTCATCTTTATTGAAGTCATTCTGATTGGAGCGTTTCATGAG
>DASQZP010000666.1:0-7780 GCA_035638655.1 Bacteroidales bacterium | reverse complement strand
AAAAGCCTAAATATTCAAAACAGCTTTCTTATACAAAAAAAAGACATTGAAGCAACAATGTCTTTTTTATGAAAAATAATTGAATTTATTTCTTTTTGCTTTCCATTGCAATCTTTTCAAGCATATCAGTAGTAAGCGATTTGGGTCTTTCCAAAGAATATCCCAGTGCCCGGTCCCATATCATATTGGCACAAATACCAATTGCACGTCCAATGCCAAACAGGACAGTATAAAAGTCGTACTCTCTAACGCCATAGTGCCACTGAATTACTCCTGACTGAGCATCAACATTCGGCCAGGGATTCTTGGCCTTGCCCTGTTCCTTCAAAATTGGAGGAACAACTTTATACAAAAGATTTACATACTGGAATATTTCATCTTCAGGCAAGTGCTTGAGACTGAATTCACGTTGAATGGTATATCTTGGGTCAGTTTTACGCAATACTGCATGTCCGAAGCCTGGTATTACCTGACCGGAATTCAATGTATCCCAAACAAATTGCTTCATTTCATCCTCGTTTGGAATTTTACCACCCATTTTTACGTGCAAATCCTGTAACCATCTCAGCACTTCCTGATTGGCCAAACCATGAAGAGGGCCGGCCAAACCGTTAATCATTGCAGAGATAGAAAGATATACGTCTGATAATGAACTGGCAACAAGGTGACCGGTATGAGCACTGACGTTCCCGCTTTCATGATCGGCATGCAAGATGAAATGGAGACGGGATACATCATCATAAGGTTTATCAATTCCCATCATGTGCGCAAAATTACCACCAGTATCAAGATTTGGATTAGATTGAATACGCTTCCCGCCACGATACAGTTTTGCATAGATATAAGTAGCAATTTCGGGCAATTTTGCCAACAGATTGAGTGAATCTTCAAACATTGGTTCCCAGTAATCATTTTTGCTGATGCCCGCATGATACTTTTTGGTAAAGAATGATTCCCGGTGCATGGTAAGAATGGCAGAACTAAACATTGCCATTGGATGACTAACAGTAGGAAATGCATCTATGACTTCGTAAACATACCGTGGAAGTATTCTTCTTTTTGAAAATTCGTCAATTACTTCTGCGACCTCACTCTCAGTAGGAACATCTCCGGTTAGCAATAAATAAAACAACCCTTCAACGTAAGGCATTTCAGCACCTTTTGGTTTTGGCAGCTTTTCAAACACTTCTGGCAGAGTATATCCTCTGTACCTGATTCCTTCCTGCGGATCCAGATAGGATATATCGGTTACCAGACTTTTTAATCCGCGCATTCCGCCCAGAATTTTCCCAATGGTGACCTGGTCTACCACAACATCAGAATATTCCTCCATTAATTTTGTGGTTCTGGGCCGCCAACCTTCAATTTTTTCGTATAACTTTTCCTTAAGGCTTGCCATTTGATTAGAATTTAATTGTTAATTTAACTTTGATTACCAAACAATGCATACTTACTCAGGGTCCACTAATATAACAATAATTTGGAATTATACGAAAAAAAGGTGACAACCTTTGGTTATCACCCTTTTTAATAAACTAACAGACAATTATTTAATAAACTTAAAATTTTTGCCTGAGAATTTTGCGTTATTGCCCAGATACTCTTCAATTCTTAACAACTGGTTATACTTGGCAATTCTGTCACTTCTTGAAGCAGAACCGGTTTTAATCAGACCGGTATTCAGAGCAACTGCAAGGTCAGCTATAGTTGTATCTTCTGTTTCACCTGACCGGTGAGAAATAATAGCAGTCATCCCGTTTTTGGTAGCCATCTGCACTGCATCAATAGTTTCAGTAAGTGTACCAATCTGGTTCACCTTAATAAGGATTGAGTTACCGCAATTTTCTTTGATACCTCTTTCCAGACGGTTAACATTGGTAACAAAAAGATCATCACCAACAAGCTGTACTTTATCTCCAAGTACTTTAGTAAGTTCAGCCCAGCCTTCCCAGTCATCCTCGTCAAGACCGTCTTCAATTGAAATAACAGGATATTTGCTGGTCCATTCTTTCCAGTAATCAACCATCTGAGCAGAAGTCATATCCACATTAGTAGATTCAAAGTGGTAAATCTTTTTTTCCTTGTCATAGAATTCTGAAGCGGCAGCATCCAATGCAATAAATATATCTTCGCCTGGTTTATAACCAGCTTTTTTAATTGCTTCAATCACAACCTCAATGGCTTCTTCGTTTGACCCCAGGTTTGGAGCAAAACCACCTTCATCTCCAACATTTGTAGAATGGCCTTTAGATTTTAATACTGACTTCAGATTATGGAAAACTTCTACGCCCATACGGAAGGCTTCGCTGAAAGTATCAGCTCCAACTGGCATAATCATGAATTCCTGAATATCAATTTTATTGTCAGCATGCTGGCCTCCGTTCAGAATATTCATCATAGGAATCGGAAGTGTATTGGCGTTTACACCCCCAATATAACGGTACAATTCCTGTTCAGTAAAAGCAGCAGCAGCTTTAGCACAAGCGAGAGAAACACCCAGGATAGCATTTGCACCAAGATTACCCTTGTTGTCAGAACCATCCAGTTGGATCATTTTGGCATCAATTTCATTTTGATCAGTTACGTGCATTCCTCTGAGTTCTTCATTCAGGGTGCTGTTTACAGCATTTACTGCTTTCATTACGCCTTTTCCCATGAAGCGGCTTTTATCACCATCACGAAGTTCAACAGCTTCGTGTACGCCTGTAGATGCTCCGGAGGGTACAATAGCCCTTCCAAGGATACCAGATGTAGTAATTACATCAACTTCAACGGTGGGATTCCCACGGGAATCCAGAATCTGTCTTGCCTGAATTTTAGCAATTTGTCCCATAATTAATTGATTTTTATTGTAGAAAATATGAATAATTAGGTTTGTGAATTCGAAAAAAAAGGGATGAAGCAATTAAATACTTATCCCTTTGTGAGGCGTTACAAATATCTTAAGAAATTACTTACCAGTCAACAAAGTTTACTTCTTTTCCTGTTTGTTATCCTCTTCCTTCTGATCTTCTTTTTCAGATGCAGAATCATCTGAAGTTTCATTTTTCACTTCTGATGATTCGGATGCCTTTTCCTGTTCTTCTGAAGTAATTGTTTTCTGAGTAATTTCTTCAACTGATCCTTCTTCTTTTTCAGGCGCATTCTGTTCTTCTTTTACATCGGCTGCAGCAGCCTGAATAGCCTCTGAGGAACTTTTCTTCTTTGAACCGCCACGTCTCCTTCTGCTTCTTCCTGATTTTGCTTCTCCAGCACCGGCCAGCATGTTTTCGTTATAATCGACCAGTTCAATAATGCACATATCAGCTGCATCACCAAGACGTGTTCCTGTTTTCAGAATCCTGGTATAACCACCCGGGCGGTCAATAATTTTAGGAGCAACATCTCTGAATAATTCAGATACAGCATCCTTATCCTGAAGCTGACTAAACACGATCCTGCGTGAATGAGTTGTATCTTCTTTCGAACGTGTAATTAATGGCTCAACATACATTCTAAGCGCTTTAGCCTTGGCGGTAGTCGTGCTAATGCGTTTATGAATAATCAGAGAGTTTGCCATATTGGCAAGCATTGCTTTTCTGTGAGCGGTTTTTCTGCTGAGATGATTAAAATTTTTCCTATGTCTCATTTCTCTTATTCCTTGTCTAATTTATACTTGCTAATATCCATTCCAAAATTGAGGTTCATGCTGTCCAGCAATTCATCAAGTTCTGTAAGCGACTTTTTACCAAAGTTTCTGAACTTAAGCAGGTCGTTTTTATTGAATTTCACCAGGTCACCCAGAGTCTCAACCTCAGCAGCTTTAAGACAATTAAGTGCTCTGACAGAAAGATCCATATCCACCAGCTTGGTTTTAAGTAACTGACGCATATGCAATACTTCTTCATCAAATTCTTCATTAGAGAATTTTTCATCAGAGTCCAGAGTGATCTTTTCATCAGAAAACAGCATGAAATGGTAAATAAGAATTTTTGCTGCCTCTTTTAAAGCTTCCTTGGGATGAATTGAACCATCGGTATTGATATCAATGAGTAATTTTTCGTAATCAGTTTTTTGCTCAACCCTGAAATTCTCAACCGAATATTTCACATTTTTAATGGGTGTAAAAACTGAATCTACTGCGATCAATCCAAATTCAGCATCAATTGGTTTATTTTCCTCGGCAGGAACATATCCCCTGCCTTTATTAATACTGAATTCAATCTGTAATTTTACATCCTTTTCCATGTGGCAGATAACCAGCTCCGGATTAAGAACTTTAAATCCACTCAGGAATTTATTCATATCTCCGGCTTTAAAGGTGTCCTGTCCGGTGATGGTTACCATTATTTTTTCATCCTCAACATCTTCAATCAGCTTTTTAAACCTGATCTGTTTCAGATTAAGAATAATCGTGGTAACATCTTCGATAACACCGGTAATAGTGGAAAATTCATGCTCAACACCTTCGATCTTTACGGTAGTGATTGCATATCCCTCTAAAGACGATAATAGTATACGACGAAGTGCATTACCCACGGTGATGCCATAACCAGGTTCAAGGGGCCGGAATTCAAACTTTCCGTAGGTTTCATCCGCCTCTAACATTATGACCTTATCGGGTTTTTGAAATGCTAGTATTGCCATAAATCTATAAGGTTATTATATATATTATTTAGAATATAATTCAACAATTAGTTGTTCCTTGATATTTTCAGGAATTTCTTCCCTTTGAGGTGTATTCAGAAATTTCCCGGCCAACTGATCCTGATCCCACTCCAGCCATGGATAATTTGAATGACGCTGTGAGCTGAGTGAATCGGTAATAGCAGATAATGATTTCGATTTTTCACGAATAGCGATCACTTCACCACCTTTCAGATGAAATGAAGGAATATTCACCACCTGTTGATCAACTGTGATATGTCTGTGAGAGACCAGCTGACGCGCAGCAGCTCTTGAAGAAGCAATTCCCATGCGATAAACAACATTATCAAGACGACTTTCGAGCAGCTGCAATAATACTTCACCGGTTACACCTTTCATCCGTGAGGCTTTCTTAAATAAATTTGAAAACTGGCGTTCCAGTATACCATAAGTATATTTAGCTTTTTGTTTCTCTTTCAGCTGAATACCATATTCAGATAATTTTTTGCGCTTTTTATTAATTCCATGTTGACCCGGAGGATAATTCTTTTTCTCAAAAGACCTGTCAGGTCCATAAATCGGGTCGCCAAACTTACGGGCTATTTTTGTTCTTGGTCCTGTATACTTAGCCATAGCTATTTTATAAAATAATTTTCAATATCGGTTATACTAGTAAAATTAAACTCTTCTTCTTGCAGGAGGACGACATCCGTTATGTGGTAAAGGCGTTACGTCAACAATTTCTGTAACTTCAATACCTGATGTATGAATGGTTCTGATAGCTGATTCCCTTCCTGATCCTGGTCCTTTAACATAAACCTTAACCTTCCTCAAGCCCAGGTCATACGCAGTTTTAGAGCACTGTTCTGCTGCAGTTTGTGCTGCATACGGAGTATTCTTTTTTGAACCTCTAAATCCCATTTTGCCAGCAGATGCCCATGAAATAACCTGACCTGCATTATTGGTCAACGAAATTATTATATTATTAAAAGAGGCATGGATATGAGCCTGTCCTATTGGCTCAACTTTTACTACCTTTTTCTTAGATGATCCAGTCTTTTTTGCCATAATTATAAATTATTTAACAGCTTTCTTCTTGTTCGCAATAGTTTTCTTCTTTCCTTTACGGGTACGGGCATTGTTTTTTGTGCTCTGTCCTCTGACAGGAAGGCCAATACGATGCCGGATTCCACGATAGCATCCAATATCCATTAAACGCTTAATGTTTAACTGAACAGATGACCGTAACTCTCCTTCAACCTTAAACTGCTCTCCAAGGATTGTTCTGATTTTAGCAATCTGATCGTCAGACCAGTCTTTGACCTTAATATTAGGATCAATACCGGTATTTTCCAGAATTTTGCGTGCTGAGCTCCTACCTACACCGTAGATATACGTAAGACCAACTTCGCCTCTTTTATTTTTGGGTAAATCTACACCAACTATTCTTGCCATAAATTTCTTAATGAATTAATTTACAAAGTTATAACAATTTTTTATCCCTGACGCTGTTTAAACTTGGGATTCTTTTTATTAATGACGTATAACCGTCCTTTTCGCCTGACAATCTTGCAATCGGCGCTCCTTTTTTTTACTGATGCTCTTACCTTCATTTTCTAATAAGTTTTCCTTTATTTGTATCTGAATGTTATTCTGCCTTTCGTCAAATCATATGGTGACATTTCAACCTTAACGCGGTCCCCGGGTAGTAATTTAATGTAATGCATCCGCATTTTACCCGAAATATGAGCTGTAATCACATGCCCGTTTTCCAGTTCTACCCTGAACATCGCATTCGATAATGCTTCTGTAATAGTTCCATCTTGTATAATCGAAGGTTGTTTAGCCATTCTAAAACTTAAGTTTTATCAGTTGTTCGTATTCACTATATTTAGCAAGTTCTTCTTCAATATAATCAAAATTTGACAATATTTCAGCTTTATCTTTTTCAACAGCTACTGCATGCTCATAATGTGCCGAAGGCATATTGTCAGATGTTTGAATAGTCCAGCCATCTGGTTTCTGTACAATATTCTTAACACCCATATTGATCATTGGTTCAATGCATATAACCAGTCCTCTTTTTAATTTCATTCCCGTTCCCCTTCTTCCATAATTAGGAACTTCAGGAGCTTCATGCATATTTCGACCAAGACCATGTCCAACCATTTCTCTAACCACACTATACCCTCCTTTTTCAGCATGTTCCTGAACAGCATGGCTAACATCACCAAGTCTTTTTCCTTCAACAGCCTGCTCAATTCCCTTCTTCAGACTTTCTTTAGTGTTTATCATCAGTGCCATTTTTTCAGCTGATATTTCACCAACAGGAAAAGTATAAGCACTATCACCATAGAAATCATTTAAAATAACTCCACAATCAACAGAAATAATATCACCTTCTCTTAATTCATAATCCGAGGGTATTCCATGTACTACCTGACTGTTTACAGAAGTACACAACGTATTAGGAAAACCACCATATCCCAGAAAACCAGGTATAGCTTTGTTGTCACGTATAAATTCATCCGCGATAGCATCCAGCTTTTTGGTTGTAACACCAGGTCTGACAGCTTTGGCTACCTCAGCAAGGGTACGTGAAACCAAAAGATTGCTTTCCTTTAATAATTCTATTTCTTGTTCGGTCTTAAGGACTATCATCAAAGAACGTTGTTTCAAAAATTAGTCTGACTAGATTGCAGAGGCTCCACCAGATTTACCTTTAATTCTTCCGGATTTCATCAAACCGTCATAATGTCTCATCAGAAGATGACTTTCAATCTGCTGCAGTGTATCCAATACAACTCCAACGAGAATCAAAAGTGAGGTACCTCCGTAAAATTGTGCAAATTTATTATTTACACCGGCAATCATTGCAAAAGCAGGTAATATTGCTACAATTGCAAGGAATATAGAACCAGGCAATGTTATTCTTGACATGATTGTATCAAGAAATTCAACAGTTTTCCTCCCAGGTTTAACACCCGGAATAAAACCACCATTTTTCTTCATATCCTCAGCCATTTGCGTAGGATTGATTGTAATGGCAGTATAGAAATAAGTAAATAGTATAATAAGTATTGCAAATGTAAAATTATACCAAAAACCGGTAAAATCAGCAAATGCGGCAGCAAAACCTGTCAATGCGTCTGAA
>DASQZP010000665.1:0-2694 GCA_035638655.1 Bacteroidales bacterium | reverse complement strand
TGGGTTAAATGGATTGAAGGAATTGGAAGTATTAAAGGTTTGTTGTTTACTTCAGGAGATTTGCCAACCAATGGTTTAGACAACGACCTAATCTGCTTTAAACAAAATAATAAAATTCTTTACTTTAATAATTCTTTTTCTGAATGTTTTCCCGAATTGACAGGGAATGAAATAAAAACACATGACTATCCGACTGTTAAAGTTTATCCAAATCCTGGATACAATAAGATTAATTTCAGTTTTGGAGAACAACAAATTGAACTGCTACGAATAATAGATTGCACTGGACAAATATGTGGAGATTTTAAAATTAGCCGGCAATCAGAATTTTTATTATCAACAGAAAAGTATCAACCCGGGATATACTTGTATACAGCGACAAATACAGATGGTATGATAACCAGCGGGAAATTTGTTATAAGATAATATCATCAAAATCTTCATCATGAAAATTTACCTGCTCCTTTTATTCCTTGCAATCCCCTGGTTGGTAAAGGCGCAATACAAAACAGTATTTGGCGATGACACAACTCAATGGAATATTATTTATACTATTCCGGATTATTTTCCCATAAATGTCTACAAAGCATATGATGATACAATAATAGGAAACAAATCATATTTAAAAGTATTTAAATCATATCAAGGATCAGCATATAATCTATTTGGTTATTTGAAAGAAGATACCAGCTCTGGAAAACTTTGGTTTCGTTCCATGGATGATAAAGAAAGACTTATCATGGATTTATCACTTAAAAAGACTGATACATTCTATTTCGGATTTGATGATTCATTATTATACACCGTAGATACGATATTTTATTATAACGGTAAAAAGCATAATTCATTTAATGGCGAAAGTAATGACTCTATACAATTTATTGAAGGAATTGGACCATTTAATCTCTTTTATTTTGAGTATGTTTCCCGACCTTATAATGCCCAAATCAGGTGCATGAAAAAAGACAATCAACTGGTTTATATGAATTCCGGTTATACAAGTTGTCAGGACATTGATGTTGGTATCAATGCAAATAAAAGCGAGCAACCCCTGATTTTCCCAAATCCGGCGACCCATTCTATTAAAATTAAGACAAGAACTGGTAACCCGGTAAGTGTCGAGGTTTTTAGCAGTACAGGATTGCTTATTCTGAAAACAATTACAAGCATTGAAAAAAATATTGGGATCGACTGTTTACCTGCCGGCATCTATATTGTCAGGATCAGAGAACAGGGTAAATATTATTCAGCTAAACTGTACAAGGAATAGCATATTGAAAAGGAAATTACACAATCCCGATTTTAAACTGGTCGAATTCGATCAGTTTAGCAAAACCTCTAATTTTTTTCACCATGAATACAAAATACTCAAATATCACAGTTCTTTAAAATACAATTGCTGTCACATCAGATAATTACATTTCTTTAACAGACATGTTAAAGGCAAAAGATGGCGATTTTTTTATTTCCGATTGGTTAAGAAACCGAAATACTATTGAGTACCTTGGGATTTGGGAACGTGTACATAATCCTGATTTTAATTATGGCGAATTCGCCACAATTAGAAGTATGGCCGGATTAAATAGTTATAAGATTAGCGTAAAAGAATGGGTACTTAAAACAAATGCCATAGGTCTTACTGCAAAAGCAGGACGATATGGAGGTACGTATGCCCATGCGGATATTGCCTTTGAATTTGGAATGTGGATAAGTGCCGAATTTAAGATTTTTTTGGTAAAAGAATTTCAACGCTTAAAAGAAATTGAAACTAAAGAACTCGACTGGGACTTTAAAAGGACACTCACTAAAATAAACTACCACATACACACCGATGCCATAAAGGGAAACCTGCTTCCGGAGTATCTTACTTCACAGCAAATAAGTTACGTGTATGCCAATGAAGCTGATGTGCTCAACATGGCACTTTTCGGAAAAACCGCTAAACAGTGGCGCAACGAAAACCCCGACGAAAAAGGAAATATCCGCGACTATGCCAACGTATCGCAATTGGTTTGCCTGGCTAACCTCGAAAATCTCAATGCCGTTTTCATTGAAGAAGGCATACCCCAGCAAGAGCGTCTTAAAAAGCTGAACCAGATTGCTATAGGTCAAATGCGAATACTTATACAAACCAATGCCGATAGAGCTTTAAAAAAAGGAGGTGATAATGAATAATAACATATACAATTTCACAGTTGGCGAACTGATAAAAATATTACAGCAATACCCTGAAGACATGCCGGTGGTAGTGAGTGGATACGAAAACGGATATGAAAATTTTTATCTCCCGTTTGTAAAAAAAGTAAAACACCTGCCTGAAAATTTTTATTTCGATGGCCAGTTTGAGATTGATGATAATGGAACGGAAGTGCTGATTTTAGAAAGGGAGGAGAGATATGATTAATTTGATTAGCATGATTTCCTGATTTTGAAATCATGTTAGTCCTTCAAATAAAAGATTTGGCAAACCATGTATCAGAAATACAAGGATAACGGTCTTTGATGTAACAGGATGGTTAGCCTCCGGAATGACTTATGATGAGATTATTTATATCATTCCTCCCCGAGATAACCCTTTTGCCTGTTTTCTTTTACCCAAAGCTATAGTATTATAATCAGCATTCCCTTCGACTTCGCTCAGGGAACGGATGAAGCGCCGGTTGAGCGGAGTCGAAACCGAAGCGGAGTCGAAAC